>DAIOWL010000028.1:0-18158 GCA_036758545.1 Streptosporangiaceae bacterium
GGTTCACCGCCGGCATCAACCACGAGCAGAACGGCCTGCTCGGCGTCCTGCGCCCGTAATACGAGGCGCGCCCATACCGGCGACAAGGGGCCGGGAACCCTCGTGGTTCCCGGCCCCCTGCTGTGTGCGCAAAACGGACACGGGATGGCCTGCCGCGCGGGCGCGGGACAGGGCGAGCGCGAGGACGAGGAGGATGAGCGCGGCCGCGGGGGCCTGCACGAGCGCGGCGGAGGCACCCCATGCGTCGGCGACGCGCCCGGCGAGGGACGCCGCCACGGCCGAGCCAGCCGCACTGGCGGAGTTGTTCCAGGTGAAGGCCTGGGTGAGGGCCGCCGGGTGGACGGCCTTCTCGGTGAGGACGTTCAGCAGGACAAGCGTGGGCGGTACCGCCACCTCCGTGACCACCACCGCCGCGCCGAGCCAGATCGCGGACGGCGCGACGGGAAGCAGCAGGGCCGCGCCGGTCAGATAGGCGGCGGCCACGATGAGCTGGCGCCGCGCCGGGGCGCGATGCCCGCGCAGCCCGTAGACCCAGCCGGACAGCAGCCCGCTGAGGCCAGCGGCGGCGGTGATCGCGGCGGCCGCGCCCGGCACCCCGCGACCGGTGGCGAAGGAGCTCACCGAGACCCCCATGGTGCCGAAGAACAGCCCGATGGCCAGGTTGAGCAGTGTCAGGAGGAAAAAGGGCGGCCGCAGCAAAGTCGTCCGTGCGGTGCGGGCATGTCCGGAGCGCTCGCGGGCGGGCCGGGGCGCGGTCCGGCGCTGGGCGGCCAGCGCCGCTCCCCCGCCGAGAATCAGGCCCGCGGCGATACCGCTGGCCAGGGCCGCGTCACCGACCGCGCCGAGCGAGGCGACCAGGACGGGCCCGAGAAGGAAAGCGGTGGCGTTGGCCAGCGACTCCAGCGCGAAGGCGGTGGGCAGCTCGCCGGCCCGCTCGCCGCGCAGCAGGTGCGCCCAGCGGGCCCCGGACAGGGCGCCGAGCTGGGGAACAACCGCGCCGGCGCAGGTCGCGGCGGCGATCTGTGCTGCCGCAGTGGTGGACGCGAGGACACCGGCGATAGCGGCGGCGTGAGCGAGGAGGCAGAACGGCAGGACACGCGTCTGGCCGAACCTGTCGATCAGGCGGGCCAGCTGCGGGCCGATCAGAGCCTCGGCGAGGGCGAATCCGGCGGCGGCAAGGCCGGCGGTGCCGTAGGAGCCGGTACGGGCGTGCAGCAGCCAGACCAGACCGAGGCCGGTCATGGCGATACCGACGCGGCCGGCAGCGGCGGCGAGGAAGAAGGCGGCGGCACCGGGGGTGCGCAGCAAGGAACGGTAGCCGATAGCGGCGCGGGGCATGAGAGTGTCCTTTGTCGCCGCCCGGCGGGGTGAGCCACCCGGAGTCGCCGGTGCCTGAGTGATGCAGAAAGATGCGACCCGTGGCCCGCCGGGGACGTCCAGGACTGCGGCAGGACGGGACACGCGCCCTCGCCGCCGCCCCCGACACCGGGCGGAGCATTGAGCCCGGGCCAAGGCGGGTCCGGGGCGACCGAGACGAGGATAGCAGGACGGGACGGGGTCCCAGCAAGGGCATTTCGGACGACGGCAGGCTCCCAGCGGCGGACTAAGCCCGGATTGGAAGGCGGAGGCAGGCTGTTAAATATCGAACAGTCGTGCTATCTTATGAAGGTGAGGTCGCATGTTCCTAGAGCAAAGATCCGTACCCCGTCGCCGGTCCTGGCCGTCGTCCTGCTGGCGATCCTGGTCATGGCCTCCGCGGTGCTCGGCTGGCTAGGGGGCCTGGTGGCCTGGCTGATTGTGCTGGGCGCACTGGCCGTGTTCGCGTTCTGCCTGCGGGGCCGCCCCTGACCCCGGCCCTGCTCCGTGCCAGGCAGCCCAGGGATTAACCGGATAGCTTGTGCCGGTGATCATCTGGATCAACGGCGGGTTCGGCGCGGGCAAGACGACGCTCGCGGAGGAACTGCACCGCCGGCTTCCGGACGCGGTCGTATATGACCCGGAGGACGTCGGCCTCATGCTGTGGAAGTGGATACGGCCCAACGGCGATTTCCAGCACCTGCCGAGCTGGCGGGAACTGGTCGTCGCGACGGCACTGTCGCTGCGCAGGCACCACGCGGAGACGCTCATCGTCCCGATGTCGCTGATCCGCGACGCCTACCGGGCCGAGATCCTCGGCGGCCTGGCCGACGCGGGCGAGGAGGTCCTGCACGTGTTCCTGGAGGTGGACGCCGGCGTACTCCGGGAGCGGCTCAATGCCCGCGTGACTCACCCCGGCAGGGAGTGGGACCAGGCAGCCCGCGAGTTCGGCATGACCGGCGTGGATGAGATGACGGCTGCCGCTGCGCGCGAGCCGGGCGGGACGCTCATGCTGCGCTCGGACAGGCTCACCCCGGCCGAGCTAGCCGACGAGGTGCTGGCCAGGGCCGGCTTGCGCCAGGTTCACGGAGACGGCTAGCGGATGCGGCTAGGCAGCGAGGAGTTCACTCTCTTCCTGCCAGCCTCCTCCGTACCCAGAAGGCCACGAGGACGATCACCGCGATAACTATCAGCCACAAGAACACCAAAGAGCTGGTTCCCTGGGGGGATTTATACCCGGCCGCGACGCACTCGGGAGGAGGGGAGACCCCGACGCTGAACCTGACGTCGAAGTGGGCACCCCCCGCCGTCAGGATCACGTAGCTTTCCCCGGAATCGGCGTTCGACGGAACTACCAGGGTCACGGGGATGCTCGCAGATTCCCCAGGGAGGATCTCGACCGGGGAGACTTTCAGCCACGTCATGGCATCCGCCGGATTGGCCGAGTACGTGACATTCATCGGGGAGTCTCCCGTGTTCTTCACGTTCAGGGGAGTCATCGGGTAGCTATGCCCGGGAGAGGCGGAGCCCCGGATGCAGATCAGTGGGTTCACGTCTTCCTCGCGGTCAGTTTCCGTCGGTTGCCCGGAACTCTTCATCCCGGACTGCAAACACTCCTTTCCGCTATATCCACTGGCATGCGTCTAAGTCCAGTTACGGACACACAGTCCCTGCCGACACGGCTAGAGCCTGGATCCGCACTGGTAGCCACGAGCTCGCTCCAGGCCTGCACGACCCGGGCCGCAGCCCCCATCCGTCAGCTGACCACCTCGGTGTGAACCAGGCAACGTGGGAACCATTCCATCCCAGCTCAGCGACATGAAAGGGGGTGAGCCGGCCTGTAGGCCGGGTTCTGTGCGCCCGCTTGCGCGGGGCGGCGGTCATCCATCTGGGACTGCCGTTGCCGGCAGCCTCGTGCGGTCTACCCGCGAGCATCGGGCGGGCCGCCCTCGATCGCTCGCGCAGGGAACCACTGGCTCCCCTCTTGACCTTGCTCCGGGTGGGGTTTACCGAGCCGCCGCAGTCACCTGCGGCGCTGGTGGTCTCTTACACCACCGTTTCACCCTTACCCCGGCTGACGCCGGGGCGGTCTGTTTTCTGTGGCACTGTCCCGCGGGTCACCCCGGGTCGGCGTTACCGACCACCCTGCCCTGTGGAGCCCGGACCTTCCTCACCGGGCTTGCGCCCGGCGCGACCGCCCGGCCGACTCACCCGTGCTCAGGATACGCCGGATGCCACCGGGCCCGCGTAGCGAACCGACTCGGCGCCGACGAGCACGCGGCCGCGACGCGATCGAGCGGTTCTGGCGGGAGGCGATCAGCCGGGCCCGGGCGGCCCCGAACTCACCACCAAGTACGCCACGATCTGGCAGCGCGACCCTGACGGCCGGTGGCGGCTCGCGGTCGACTCGTCCAGCCCGAACCCTTAGGCCGGGCTGGACGAGTCATCGCCGTCAGCAGTTCGGGTTGGACCGGACCGGGCCGGCGAAGGCCCCGAGGGTGCCTGGTCCGACCGTGCCGTACTGCGCGTCACCGCCGAAGGTGTTGCCGTTGCGCATGTTGCCGAACTCCCAGAAGCACACGCCACCCACTCTTGCCTGGGTGAAGTACGGGAAGAAATGCCCCGGGCCCTGCGGCGGGAGCACGCACCCGGCGCCCGAGTTGAGGTCGCAGTTCGTGTTCAGCTCGCTCGCGCTGGTGTCCGTCATGAACTGGACCTGGGGATAGCGATGGCCTCCGTTGGTGGTGGGTTGCAACTGCAGGAACGGTGACGGGAACCGGTCCGGTACGACCGAATTCGGCCAGTCCGGGTAGTACGGCGTGCCGTCCCAGTCCAGGTCGCCGACGGCATCGAAGAAGACGTCGCAGCCGGTCACCAGGTTCGGCGCCGCGGTCCCCCCGTGCGTGTCGCCGAACTTGAAGCACGGCGAGTCGTCCGGTTCGAGGTTGGGATCCTCGGCGGCCTTTTCGTACGGGCCATGGCAGTTCAGGTAGTAGGTGTCCGTGAAGGTGCCTTCGGTGACCGTCGCGCTGCCTGTGACCGACTTACAGGGCTCGAAGTGCCCGAGCTCCCACTGATCGTTGATCATGTAGGGCCCGATGCCCCACGGGATGATGTTCTGCGCGCGCGCGGACGAGTACTCGGACTGGAAGTTGAACGGCGTGCCCGAGCAGTCGGTCGGGCTCGTGTTCATGAAGCCGTTGGCCGCCGAAGCGATCATGAAACCGCTCTGCCCGGTGGTGAAGTCGGTTTCTCTCGCTTCTAGCGCATGGCCACCCGGGATCTTCGCGTTGAACAGGCTCAGCTTGATCACGTCGCCCGGGTTCATCAGCAGGGTGTGCGCGTTCGGCGTGACCGTGGTCAGATCGCTCAGCTGCGGGCTGGGCGGCCCGGCGGGCACGCCGTTGGTCTGGATGAAGCCGAAGTTGACGGGTTCGGTGCAGTCCGGGTTGCAGGTCCCGTCGGCCTTGCATTCCAGGCTGTCGATGGTCAGGGCCGAGCACCAGTGGGTGTTGTCGCAGCTGATGCTGTCGGCGAAGGGGGCGAAGCCGGGCGGGTAGAACTGCAGCTCCACGAACGCCGCGCCCGCACCCGGATAGCTGCCGTTCGGTGCGTTGGCGTCGGATACGGGGGTGCAGGGCAGCATCGGAGTGGACTGCGGGTCGCAGACCGTGGTCGAAGTCCAGGGGGCGACGGTCAGCTCGAACGTGTGCGTCACGTCGCGACCGGGGTGGCGCACGGTCGGCAGGGCCCGCGGCTCGACCGGCAGGCGCTCGGTCATGGAGTAGTTGCTGCCCGAACCGGGCTGGTTGGACAGGAAGCGGACGGACGGCTCGTCGTGCCCGATGTAATGTCCGTTGTCCTCGAACCGCCCCTCGTCGGACCCTCGCGGGTCGGCGCACTGGATGACGCGCTTGACCGGATGCTGGACCGGACTCAGCCCGTTGCAGTCCAGCCCACCGACCTTGTTCGGGTGGACGCCGGCGTTCGCCGCGGGCGCGGCCCTGCTCGCCGCGGGCGCGGCCCTGGCCGTCGCCGTGCTCAGTCCCGCTATCAGCGTCACGACCACGAAGAGCACGGCCAGCACAAGCTTCCGCTCGGCTCGTCGGGGCACTCGCATACCAGGCCTCCCCTATTTCGATCATCATTGACCGGCTTCGCCCATATGGCTCCGCCTTTTGCACAAATCTGCTCCGCCCGGGGCGATATGGCAACGACTAAACCGACACGAATTGGCAAAGGCTGGCTTCAGCCGACCTGTCCGGGCACCCGGCTGGTGAGGTCGTCCCGCGGCTCGGGGAGCGGTTCCCGCCGGGGCGGGACTCTGGCCGGGGCGAACGCCAGGCCCGCGGCCAGGCAGGCGAACGGGAGGACGGGGAGCAGGTAGCGGTAGTCGAAGTCGGCGACCGCGATTGGGAACACCAAGAGCACGACCGCGGTCGCCCAGGGCAGCATGCTCCCGGCGCGGGGCGACCAGGACAGACGCGGCAGACGCCTCCGGCGGAGCCGCAGCCGCAGCACCCCGCCCAGGCCGGTGAGCATGATCAGGCCGAACAGCGGCCCGTAGGTGTAGAACACCCGCTGGTACCCGACCATCAGGGTCGCGACCGGCCGCACCACGCGGCTCGGGATGGCGTGCCCGTAATCCTCCGCGTCGGAGTAGGCGGTGCCGCCCTTCACCCAGGAGTGGTGCTGCGGGATGGGATACGGCGTCCGGTGGAAGTAGTAGAAGTACACGGTGCCAACGTCAGGGTAGGAATGCCGCGGCCACTCCACCGAGAGCGCTAGGCCCCCGAGCACCGCCCGCAGGTAGCCGAACGGCTGGGCCTTGACCGCCCGGATCGCGAAATCGCGGAGCTTCGCGTCGTTGGCGGCGGTCACTGGGCCGCCGTTCGCCATGTGGCGGACCTCCGGCGCGTGCCAGATGTAGTCACCGGGCGGAGTCCGGCTGGACGGCGTCCCGGACGGGCAGATCGCCTGCTCGCTGGCTGGCGGCTTGATCACGGAACATTCGGCGAAGGAGGACACCCGGCCCCATAGGTAGAACCCCTCGGCCCGGCTGAGCGTGTACGAGCCCCACCAGGAGTGGAACCACCCTCCGTAGGCCGCGACCGGGGCTACGCAGCCGACGGCCATCACGGCGGCGGCCAGCCAGGCGCGCCAGTCCAGCCAGCACCAGTTCCGCCACCGCCAGGTGCCGTCCCGGCGCAGGCCGCGGACCAGCAGCACGACCGGGAACATGAGCAGCACCGGCAGGCCTTCGCTGCGCACGTCGACGGCGCACCCGGCCAGCAGGCCAGCCAGCAGTGCGACCGGCCACCGGACCCGGGTTGGCCAGAGAATGAGCAGCATGGACACGAAGACCAGGAAGGTGAACAGCGCCTCGGCCATCACCATGTGCTCGTCTTCGATCACGAACCCGTCGAGCAGGACGGGCAGCGTGGCCGCGGTCGCCCAGCGCTGCGACACGCCGTTGCGGCGCAGCAGCAGGTAGATCATCACCGCGACGGCCAGGCCCATCAGGTGCTGCAGGCCGGCCACGAGGGTCAGGCTGTGGAACGGCTCGAGGGCGTGCAGGAACACCGAGTAACCGGTCGTCTTGGACAGGTTCGGCTGCGGCCGCAGTGCGGCGCCCAGGTATACGTAGGAGTCGCCCGCGAACCACAGTGCGCCCGGGTAGCCGATCATCGCCACCAGCCGCAGCCCCGCGCCCGCCGCCAGCGCCACAATAAAAGGGAAAGGGAGAGAGAACGGGAGATGAACTCTCCTGGGGAAAGGCAAGGCGAACGGAAAGTGAATTTTGCGAACGCCAAGAGATCCGGTTTTCATAGCGTCGGGTTCACGCCGTTTCCCTTGGCCCACGATTCCAGCTGGGCGACGAATTCCCTGGCATCCGACGGCCAGCCTAGCGAGGAATAGGCCGCCTCATGTCCACGGTGCCCCATCTTCACCCGCAGCGGGAAATCCCGGTCCAGTTCGAGCACCGCATCCGCCGCCGCGGCCGGGTCGCCGAACGGCACCACGAACCCGCATTCATGCCCGCGAGCGAGCTCGGCCGCGGCGGGCAGCGGGGTGGTCACCACCGGCACGCCGCGGGCCATGTACTCCACCACCTTGGTGGGCATCGAGTGCCGGAAGTTCGGCTCGTCGTGCAGCAGCGACAGGCCGGCCAGCGCGCCGTCCAGCATCGGCATGGCCCGGTCGTTCGGCACGAACCCGTGCCAGCGCAGCAGGCCGGCCGCCTGCGCGGGCTCGAGCTGCGCGCGGGCCCTTGCGTCGGCTGGCCCGATCAGCTCCACCGTGACGCCGTGCGGGCGGAGCAGCCGGGCCAGCTCGATCATCTCCGCGGTGCCCCGGTCAGGGGACAGGTGCCCGACGTACACCACCCGCCGGCCGTCGTCCGGCGGGGCCGGGACGTCCGGCACGTAGGTGGTGTTCGGCACCACCGGATGCGGCCGGCCGAACCGCGTGACGTACCCGCGCTCGGCCAGGATCAGGTGCACGTACCGCTCGGCCATCCGCTCCGCGGTGTGCACGGCCACGGCCGCGGGCGGCCGGAGCGGGCGCGGCAGCCAGGGCTTGGTGCTCAGCGCGGCGGCCGTGTCCTCGTGCACATCCCAGATCACCGGCGGCCGCCTGCGCCGCGAAGGCAGCGCGAGCAGGAGTTCGGGGTCGTGGATGAGCATCAGGTCGGCACCGGCGGCGTGCTGGGCTAGGGCCGAACGGGCGGCGCGAATCGCCCCGGCACGGCGCCTGCCCGCGGCCCGCGGAACGGCCGTGAGCTGGAGCGAAAGCCCGGTTCGTTCGGACTCAAAATCCTGCGGGCCGATCGGTGCGATGTACCTGACCTCATGCCCGGCGTCGAGCAGGGCCCGGATCTGGCGGTGGTAGATGCGCGCGTCGGCAGGGTGATGAACGATCGTGCACACCACCACCCGCACCGTGGATCACAGGGCCTCGACGCAAGGGCCCGCGGGCACGGCGCCACGCGTGTCGAGCAGGAGCGGGGCGGTGGCGGCGATCCACTCCAGGTCGTAGTCCCGGTGCGCCTGCAGGAGGATGACCAGGTCGGCGGCTGCCACGGCGGCTCGCAGGTCGCAGGCGCGGAGGACGTCCTGCCCGTCGACCTGCCAGGACGGGACGTACGGATCGTGGTAAGCCACCGCGGCGCCGCGGCCGCGCAGCTTGCGGGCGATCGGGCGGGCCGGGGACTCGCGCTGGTCGGCGATGTCCTTCTTGTAGGTCACGCCGAGCAGCAGCACGCGAGCGCCGTTGACGGGCTTGGCGTTGCGGTTCAGCAGTTCGGCGGCGCGCTCGGTGACGTAGCCCGGCATCCGGCCGTTGATCTCCTGGGCGAGCTCGACGAACCGGAACGGGTAGCCCAGCGTGCGGACCTTGTAGGACAGGTAGTTCGGGTCGATGGGGATGCAGTGACCGCCGACGCCGGGACCGGGGTAGAACGGGGCGAACCCGAACGGCTTGGTGGCCGCGCACCTGATCGCGTCGTGCAGGTCGACGCCGAGTTCGCGGCAGAAGATCGCCATCTCGTTGACCAGCGCGATGTTCACGTGGCGGTAGGTGTTCTCCAGCAGCTTGGCCATCTCCGCCTCGCGCGCCGAGGCCGCGCGGACCACCTGCTCGCAGATCTGGCCGTAGAAGGCGGTGGCGGCGTCCGCGCACGACGGGGTGACGCCGCCGACGATCTTCGGCGTGTTCACCAGGCCGTACTCGGGGTTGCCCGGGTCGATCCGCTCCGGCGAGAACACCAGCGAGAAGTCGATCCCGGCGGTCAGCCCGGACGTCTTCTCCAGCAGCGGCCGCACCACCTCATCGGTGGTGCCCGGGTACGTGGTCGACTCCAGCGACACCAGCGTCCCCGGACGCAGGAGCCGTCCCGCCGCCTCCGCGGCGGCCCGGACCGCGCCCAGGTCGGGCCCGTCGGCCTGGGACAGCGGAGTCGGCACGCAGATCACGATCACGTCCTGCGGGCCGATCTCCGCCTCGTCGGACGCCGCCCGGAACCCCCGTGCCCGGGCGTCCCCGACCTCGGTCGCGGAGACGTCATCCACGTGCGACCGTCCGGCGTTCAGCCCCGCCGCGATCTCCGCGCTGGTGTCGAAGCCGGTCACCCGGAACCCGGCCCGGGCCGCCTGGACGGCCAGCGGCAGGCCGACGTAACCGAGCCCGATGACCAGAACGTCCTGCGCCGGCATGTGCCCCCTACCTAGGTTGCCCCCAGACGCGCATATGCGTCCCGGTACCGCGCCGCGTTGTGCGCCCAGGTCCGGTCCCTGGCCGCCCATTCGCGCGCGTTATCTCCGAGTTTTCTCCGGATATCGGGACTGTAAAGCAGGCGTTCAAGGCAATCGGCGAGTGACACCGGATCTTGCGGTACTGTTTGCATTCCCGTCACTTCGTGTTTGACGATTTCGGTGAGTGCTTTCACTTCACTAGTGACCACGCATAGTCCACTCGCCATCGCCTCTACGGGTTTCAACGGGGTCACAAGCTGACAGACCCGATCTGGCGTACGCGGGACGACGAATACATCAAGGAGCGCGTGGAATTGGCGTACTTTCGCGGCGGGCACCCGGCCGGTGAACACGGCCGCCTCGGCCAGCCCGGCCCGCGCCGCCTGGCGTTGCAGGGCGGCGCGTTCGGGCCCGTCGCCCACGATCAGTGCCCGGGCCGGAACGCCGCGGGCGCGCAGGATCGCGGTCGCCTCGAGCAGCGTGCCGACCCCCTCGTGCGGGAGCAGGCTGGTCACCTCGCCGACCACCGGCTCATCCGGCTTGATGCCCAGTTCTGCGCGCAGCGTGGTCGCGTCGGGGAGCGGCCCGAGGAACTCCGCGGACACGGCGTTCGGCACGATTTCGATCTTCTCGGCCGGAACGCCGCGGGCCATGATCTCGTCCCGCATGGCCTCGCCCAGCGTCACGACCAGGTCCGCAGCCAGCATGCACCGCGTCTCCAGGGCGCGGTTCCGCTGGTAGAGCTCGCTTTTGGCTCGCTCGGCGGAATCGGGGTAGCGGGACAGCCAGGTGTCCTCCCAGAACCCGCGCACCTCGTACACCACCGGCAGGCCGTACCGCTCGCGCAGGGCCAGCGCCAGCCTGGCGTTGGCATAGTTGCTCGCCGCGTGCAGCACGGCGGGCCGGAGCTGGTGTGTCAGGCCGTCCGCGAGCTCCAGGCCGCGGGCGGCGAGGGCGTCTGCCCGCCCGGGCATGCGCCACGGCAGCAGCCGGTGATAGGGCACGCCGGCCAGCTCGACCAGGCGGCGGCCGTCGATGCGGCCCTGGGTCACCGGGTAGCCGGTTCTGGTCGCGACGTGCGGGTCGAGCCCAGCTTCGCGCTGGGCCAGCGCGATCTCGTGCGTCCTGATCGTGTACCCCGCGCTCGTGGTAGGCAGCGCGTCGGTGACCAGGTGCAGCACCCGCCCCGGCACGTACCCCGCGCGGCCCGTGCGGCCCGCCCCGAGGCTGCTCGTTTCATGATCGTGAGCGGAAATGGGCGCTATTTGCCCAAAACTGCTCACGATCATGGATTGGGCCGGGGTTGGGCTCGCCAGGAGGGCTTGCTCGGCGGTGAGGGTGGCGCGGAGGCGGCGGGCGCTCCGGCCGGGGGCGGTGTCGAGGGCTCGCAGGGCGTCGGTGAGGCGGCCTTCGCGCCAGGCCAGGCGGGCGGCCAGGACGGGGCGGGCCTTGTCATAGCCGGGGAGCCGGTCCACGGCGGCGGCCGCCGCGGCAGGCTGATCCGCGGCCAGGGCGAAGGCGGCCAGGCGGTGCGGCGAGCCGGCCAGCGACGCCAGCGCCGCGTCCCGCTCCCCCGCGCCCCAGAGCACCGCCGCCCGTCCGTACGGCCCGGCGAGCCTGAGCCAGCCGCGCAGCGGCGCGGGCAGCACCCGCCAGGCCAGCAGCAGCGCCCGGACCGGGTCGGCGGCCGCGTGCCGCCAGCCGATCGAGGCGGCGAGCGAGAGGGCGCGAGGCGACGGATGCATGCCGGACGTGGTCACGGCGGCGGATGGTAGCGGGTCCAGGTGAACAGAAAGGATGCGATGCGCGCACCCATCACGCATGTGCTCGGAGCACGGCCGAACTTCATGAAGGCCGCGCCGGTCATCCGCGCCCTGGCGGCGCTCGGCCACGACCAGCGTGTCGTGCACACCGGGCATCACTACGACGAACGGATCTCCGAGGTCCTCTTCGTCCAGCTCGGCCTGCCCCGGCCGGACGTGAACCTGGGGGTCGGTTCGGGCAGCCACGCGCGGCAGACGGCCGAGGTGCTGACCGGCATGGAGGCGGAGTTCACCGAGAATTCACCAGCCCTGGCCGTGGTCTACGGCGACGTCAACTCCACCATCGGCGCGGCGCTGGCCGGCGCGAAGCTCGGCGTCCCGATGGCGCACGTGGAAGCCGGCCTGCGCAGCTTCGACGACTCGATGCCCGAGGAGATCAACCGGCGGCTGACTGACCAGCTGTGCGCGCTGCTGTTCGTCACGTCGCCGGAGGCGATCGGTCACCTGGCGCGCGAGGGCCGGCCAGCCAGCTCGGTGCACCTGGTCGGTAACCCGATGATCGACACGCTGCTGGCCAGCATGGACCGCTTCGAGGGCGCCGCTGTCCGGGCCGAGCTCGGGCTGCCGGACCGGTACGTGGTCGCGACCCTGCACCGGCCGTCCAACGTGGACGACCCGGTGTCGGCGGCCGCGCTGGTGCTGGCGCTGCGCGAGGTGGCGGACAAGCTGGACGTGATCATCCCGGTGCATCCGCGGGGCCGCGCCGCGCTCGAAGCCGCCGGGCTCGGCACCCACCCGCGGCTGCATGCCGCTCCCCCGCTCGGCTACCTGGAGTTCATCGCGCTGGTCCGCGGCGCGCGGGCGGTGATCACCGACTCCGGCGGCGTGCAGGAGGAGACCACGCTGCTGCGGGTGCCGTGCCTGACCCTGCGGCCGAATACCGAACGGCCCATCACCGTGACCAGCGGAAGCAACCGCCTGATCACCCCGTCCGAGCTGGTCGCGGCCGTGCTCAAGGCGTGCGACGACGGGCCGTACGCGGGCGAGCTGCCGCCGCTATGGGACGGCCAGGCCGGCCCGCGGATCGCCGGGGTCATTACCGCGTGGCTGTATCGGGAGGGCTGCCAGTGAGCGAGCAGCAGGGGCCCGGGGCCGAAGTCAGCGCGCTGCTCGACTCCGGCGCCGAGGCGGACGAGGCGGCCGCGGCCGGGGTTCCGGCTGACCCCGGGCTGGCCGCGGAGCGGGACCGGCTGGCCCGGACGCTGCGCGAGACCCGGCTGCAGCTGGCCATGACCCAGTCCCGGCTGGCGGCTCTGGAGCAGTCCGCGACGATGGAACTCGGCCGGACCCTGGTCCGGGCCGCGCGGCGGCCCTGGTCCCGCGGGGTCCAGCTGCCCGCGGACCTGGTCCGGCTGTGGCGGGAGCGCGGCGGCCTGACCGGGCCCGGAGCGGCCACGCTGGCGCTGGCGTCCGCGCAGCTCGGCGACCTGGCCGGCGGCGGGGAACGCTTCCTGTCCGCGCTGACCGCGCCCGGTCTCGGCGCGCCGGGCGCCGCGGCGCCCGGCTGGACCCCGGCGGGTCTGGTCATCACCGGAGTGCTGACCGCGCGGGCCTGCGCCACGCTCGCTCCGGACGCGGCCGTGCTCCCGCTGCTACCCCACGACGCGGACGTGATGCTGGAGAGCGCGGGCGCCGACCTGGTGCTCATCGAAGCCGAGGCCATGCTGGCCGGCTCGGCCTGGGCCTACGCGGGTGATCCGGCCGCGACCGACCGCGGCCGGCGGCTGGGGCGGCTGATCGCGGCGGCCCGGGCGCTGGGCAAGCCGGTGATCTTCATCAGGAACGTTCCTGCCCACCTGGCACCCGGTCTCGACTGGGTCGCCGCGAGCTGCGACGCGGTCTGTGACGACGGGTTCGGCGTGCAGCTGGCCCGGTTCAACCCGATCGGGCTGGCCGGGTCCCGGCGCGGCAACCCGGTCTACGCAGGCCCGCGGGATCCTCGCCAGGCGCCGGCGGTGCGGGCGCTGATGGACGCGATCGCCGCGGACACCGGGCCCGGATCGGTCGAGGTGACCGGGTCACTGCCCTGGCACCGCCTTCCGGAGCTGTACCGGGAGCACGCCCTGTTCGTGACGGCGTCCGCGGGCCAGGCGGGCGAGCAGCTGGCCTGCGGCGCCCGCGTGATCATGATCGGCGGCGAGCCGGCCGCGGGCACCGTTCCGGCCGGCGGGGGCCTAGTCGTCGCCGACCTCGCGGCGCTGCGGGAGAAGCTCGCCGAGCTCGAGGCCTGCCCGCCGCGGTCCGCGGCCGACACGCTGCCGGTGCTGCGGGAGATCTTCACGGCGCAGGCGACGCCAGCCCGGCTGGCGGCCCTGGCCAAGCTGGCCGGGCTCGGCGACGACGTGATCGCCGGGCGCCGGATCGGGGTGCTGTCCCGGGCCGCCGACGTCGCGACGGCAGCCGCCCTGTCGGCCGGCCTGGCCGGCCAGCGGCTCCTGCCGTCCGAACTGGTCGTGCTGGCCGAGGCACCGGACGCCGCCTCCGCCGAGCTGTCCGCCCGGGCGGTCACCGCCACGCTGACCGGCCTGGCCGACCGGGGCGTGGACGTTCGCGCCGTCCCGGTGGTGACCGGCGGCCCGGACACCTGTGGCCTGCCGTCGAGCTGGCTGCGGCGCGCCGCGACCGCCGCCCGGTCCCCGTGGGTGGTGCCCTGGCAGGCACAACGCGAATACCACGACACCTACGTGCTGGACCTGGCCTGCGCACGGGAGTGCGCGCAGGCCGACGCGGCCGGGTACGGCGGGTCCGGCTTTGCCTTCACCTCCGCGCTCGACCCGGCACTGGCCCGGCGCGAGTACTTCGCCGCTTCGGATCCCGGTCACGGGCTACGCCTCTTTTCAGTGAGCTAAGGAGTATCCACGTTGACCCCTCGGGCGCTCGTCTACGGCGACATCGACCTGAACCTCATCGACGGTTCGGCCATCTGGCTGCAGTCCGTGACGCAGGCGCTGGCCCGGGCGGGTTGTGCGGTGACGCTGGTGCTCAAGGCGCCGGTCCGGACCAGCCGGCTGATCGCGCCGCTGCTGGCCGAACCCGGCGTCACCGTGCGGCGACCCTTCGAGGAGCACCTCGTCGAGGGTCCTGGTTCGCTGCGGCCCGCGGCCGCGACCGAGCTGCTGGCCAGGCTCGACGCGGAGCGGCGGCACGACCTGGTGGTGCTGCGCGGCCGTGCGCTGACCACGGCGGCGGCCAGGAGCGAGGCGTTCTGCGGGCGGCTATGGCCGTACCTGACCGACGTGCCGCAGTCCGTCCCTGGCCTGACGCCCGAGACCGCCAGCGAGCTCGAGATGATCGCCACCGCCTCGCGTTACCTGCTGTGCCAGACCGAGGAGCTCCGCTGCTTCCTGGAGGGCAGCGTCCCCGCGGCCTGCGGCAAATGCGTGCTGCTGCCGCCGATGCTGGCGGACATACCCCGCGCCCGCGGCGCGGAGGCGGCGGGCACCCCGCTGCGGCTGGTGTACACGGGCAAGTTCGCGCCGCGCTGGAACACCCTGGAGATGACCGAGCTGCCCGCCCTGCTGACGGCCCGCGGGGTCGCGTCCGAGCTGCACATGGCCGGCGACAAGATCCACGACGACGCGACCGGCTACCAGCAGCGGATGCGCGACGCGCTCGAGGGCGAGGGCGTGACCTGGCACGGCGGGCACTCCCGGGAGGAGGCGATGCGCCTCACCGCGTCCTGCGACATCGGGCTGAGCTGGCGTCATCCCGACCTGGACGCGAGCCTGGAGCTGTCGACGAAGGTCCTGGAGTTCGGCGCGCTGGGCCTGCCGGTTATCCTCAACCGGACCCCGATGCACGAGGCGCTGCTCGGCGCCGACTACCCCCTGTTCGCGGTCAGCCTGGCCGACGTGGTCGAGGCCGCGGCCGCGACGGCCGCCGACCCTGGCCTGTACCGGCTGGCGGCCGACCGGACCGGCCGGGCCGCCGAGCAGTTCACCCTGGACCGCGCCGCGGAGCGGCTGCGCGGCTATCTTCGGGGGGGTTTGGGGGGGCGGACAGCCCTCCCAAGAGCGGAGGGTTCCGGGGGGATCAGGGTTTCGTCCCCCCGGGCTAGCACGCTGCGGGTCGTGGTGGCCGGTCACGACCTGAAGTTCTTCACGCCGCTGCTGAGCTGCTTGCGGCTGCAGCCGGATCTGGAGGTCAGGCTGGATCAGTGGGCCGCGCTCGGCGACCACGACCCGGCGGCCAGCCGGGAGCTCGCGGCCTGGGCTGACGTGGTGATCTGCGAGTGGTGCGGGCCGAACGCGGTCTGGTACAGCCGGCACAAGCGGCGCGGCTCGCGGCTGCTGGTCCGGCTGCACCGCTTCGAGCTGCGCTCGCCCTACCCCAGCCAGCTCAAGATCAGCGCCGTGAGCCAGGTGATATGCGTGAGCAAGCACTACGCGCGGCTGTGCCGTGAGTGCACCGGCTGGCCGGAGACGAAGGTGGCGACGGTGCCGAACGCCCTCGACGTCGCCCAGCTGGACCGGCCCAAGCTCGACGGCGCCCGGTTTCATCTCGGCATCATTGGCATCGTGCCTTCCCGGAAGCGCCTTGACCTGGCTCTGGACGTGCTGGAGGAGCTGCGCCGCGAGGACGACAGGTACCTGCTGTTCGTCAAGTCGGGCATGCCCTGGGAGCACTGGTGGGTGTGGCAGAACCCGGCCGAGCGCGAGCACTACGCCAGCGCGCTGCGCCGGGTCCAGCGGTCGCCGCTGCTACGCGGGGCGGTCGTATTCGACGACGCGGGCCCGGACGTCGCGACGTGGCTGCGCCGGGTCGGCTTCGTGCTCTCCACCAGCGACGACGAGAGCTTCCACGTCGCGCCGGCCGAGGGCATGGTGTCGCGGGCCGTGCCGGTGCTCCGGCACTGGCCCGGCGCCGAGACGATCTACGATATGCGCTGGATTCACCGGGGACCGACGGAGATGGCCGCCGCGATCATGGCCCTCGGCGACGAGCACGCCTGGCGGGCGGCAGGCGACGACGCGCACGCCCAGGCGGCCGACGCGTTCAACCTGGGCCGGGTGTGCCAGGCCTGGCATGGCCTGCTCACCGCGGACCTGGACCCCGCCGTACCCGGGCCGATACTCGAGCTGCTCGGCTCGCCCTGACGCGGATGTACTTCACGCTCGCCGTCTCGGCGGCCACCCCCGAGGCGTGCGCCGCGCTGGCCGGGGCGGCCGGGCGAACCGATCCGCGGGTCATGCCGATCCCCGGGCCGGCGCGCGTCGCCTGGCATGCTCCCGGCGGACGCGCCGCCGTGCTGCACTGGGGCGACGCACCCAGCCCCGGCACATCGCACGGCGCCACGTCGCACGCCGGGACGATCTGGGCCGAGGGCGCTACCGTGCGGGCCCGTACCGGCCTGGCCCGCATCGATCCTGTCTACCTGGCCGAGGTCGCCGGTGCCGTGGTGGTCAGCGACCGGGCCTGCTGGGCGGGTACGTCCTGGACCACGCCGGGACGAGTCCGGTGTTCGGCATCGTCCGCCGCAGTGCCGCCGAACGCCTGCTCCGCGCGCCGCAAGCCGACCGGCAGGGGGCCTGGGCGCTAGCCACGCTCACCGCGCTGCTGTCCGGTGACTGGCTGAACGCCCGCGAGCCGGTCGGCGAGGCCGTCAGCCGCGGCCGTACCTCGTCTCGGCCTGCCAGAAGTACAGCACGCCCGCGACGAGGATGACGACCGCCCAGCCGACACCGGCCAGCCACAGCTCGCTGGTGGTGATGTCCGGGTGGCAGTAAGCCTGCATCGACGGAGTCTTCTTCACGGTGAAGATCGCGCACCGCGCCGCGTTGTAGGGCTGGGCACCGGGCGCGCCGGCCCGGTACGAGGACATGACCGCGTACCTGGTCAGCGAGATGTACACGGCCGCCGGGTTGAAGGAGAGCACGTTCTTGGCCCACACCGGCAGCTCGGCGGGCAGCGCGGCGATGCTGTACATGACCCCGCAGAAGTACCGCCAGACGCGCAGCAGGAACGGGACCAGCTGGCTGATGTCCTGCGCGCCCGCGCCGACCCTGGCCATGAACAGCGCGGCGCCCATGTTGAACGTGGCCTGCAGCAGCAGCGTCGGGAGCAGCAGCAGCCAGTACCAGGTGAGCGGCTCGCCGGTGCCCAGCACGATGGCGAACAGCACCACCATGGACAGCAGCAGCTGCTGGAATTCGACCAGCACGTATGCGAGCGGCAGGCAAGCCCGCGGGAAATGCAGCGCGCGGATCAGCGTGATATTTGACCGTATTACCGTGGAGCCGACCACGATCGACCGCTCGGTGAAGGCGAATATGAAAACGCCAGTGACTAGATAAGCCGTGTAATTGCTGATGCCACGGTTGGCCTTGAAAAGAACCCCGAAGATCAGGTAGTAAACGGCCGAGTTGAGCAGCGGCGTCAGCACCTGCCAGAGCTGGCCGAGCCGGGCCTCGGTGTACATCGACACGTTGCGCGCGGTGGCGTAGGCGAGGATGAAGTGCCGCCGCTGCCACACCTTGACCAGGTAAGGGACCAGCCGAGGCCGGGCCGAACTCGGCCGCAGGCCGTACTGCGCGGCCATCTCGGCCAGCGGCTCCCCGCCTGTCGGCGCGTCTTCGGCTACGGCCGCCAGCTCGTCCCGCAAGCCGCCCGGAGCAATCAGCCGCCCGCGGTTTCCCATGGCTGTGGAGTTTATGAGAACAAATGCGGCCAGCGCGGATATCCGGGATCCACGGCAGATCATTCGCCCGGAATTTGACGTCCATTAACC
>DAIOWL010000029.1:0-3009 GCA_036758545.1 Streptosporangiaceae bacterium
AACACCGCCGCGGGCACCGCCGGGGCCGGGTTTATGTCGCCGGCACCAGGGCCACCTGTCGTGTTGTCATGTGATTCTCTGTCGTGCAGCTCGTTGTCGAGCATCCGGGCAATCTCCAGTCAGGCTCCCGGGCGCGCGGTATCGCGCACCGCACGGGAGCTCCTTGTCAACGTAGGCCCTGGCGGGACCGCGTGAGCGGTCCTGAGCGCGCGCGGTCACCACGCGGGCTCGGCAGCACCGGGCCGTTATCTTTGTCTCTGAATTCAGGGGTACGGCGCCCCGGTACGGCCGTGTCGCGCTCATGACGTGTCCTTACCGGCCAGCAGGGCTCGCGGGCCCTGGGCCAGGCGGGTGGTCATGGACGGCGACGACGGCGCGATGCCGTCCTGTCCGAACAGCGCGGTCAATACATCCTCGGGCCGCACGGCAGGTGCCGTATGTAGAACAACCATTCGAAGAATGGCACAATCCTCATTACCTATTGCGGGCGCGTGCTCGCTGACATACATCTCAAGCACGGCCGCGCGGGCGTCAAGCCGTCGGACGCCCTTGTCCGTGAGGCGCTCCACCGGCGCCTCGTCCCGGGCCAGGAAGGCCGCGACGGCCAGCCCCGCCACCGCCGGTTCCACGCCGGGCAAAACTACTTCCCACTCCGAGGCTTCCAGATGACCGAAGGCAGTTCCGGCCCCCGGGGACGCTCCCCCGGAAGCCCCCTCCAGTTCGGTCACGTCAATCACATCAATCCCATCAGGCAGTGCCGCGTTCAGCCGCTGGCACACCTGCGCCTCCGCCTGCCGGGCGGTCAGCGCAAGGCTCAGGTACTCGGCCTCGCTCGCCACGCAGGTCGGCGCACCACCCGGGTACGAAATCTTCGGGTGAGGCGTGAACCCGGCAGAATAGGCGATCGGCAGCCCCGCCGTGCGCACTCCCCGCTCGAAAGCGCGCGCCACATCCCTGTGGCTGGCAAAACGCATCTTCCCGCGCTTAGCATACCGGACCACCAGATACTGCACCGCAGGCCGGGTGGGTGCCGGGCCCGTGTTGGCCGACTTTGCGCTGGCCGACACTGTGCTGGCCGACACTGGCACGCTACCTCCCGCCGACCACGGGAAGCAGCCGCCTCCCGTCGAGGCGCTCCCCGGTGGGGCCAACCTGGATCTCGGTGCCCATGGCCGGACAGACCCCGCATTCATAACACGGCGTCCAGCGACAATCTTCCACCTCGCCCGCGCCCTCGGGCGCGATGGAATCCTGCCAGTCCTGCCACAGCCAGTCGCGGTCAAGGCCCGCGTCCAGGTGATCCCACGGGAACACCTCGCTGTAGTCACGTTCGCGCGTAGTGTACCATGCAAGATCCACTGGCTCCCCGGCCAGCGCCTCGTCCGCGCATCGCTGCCAGCGCTCGAACGAGAAGTACTCGCTCCAGCCGTCGAACCGCGCGCCGTCCCGCCACGCCGCCAGGATCACGGCGCCCACCCGGCGGTCGCCGCGGGACAGCAGCCCCTCGATCAGGCCGGGCTGCCCGTCGTGGTAGCGATACCCGATCGACTTGCCGTAGCCGCGGTCCGCGCGCAGCGCGCCGCCGAGCGCGCGCAGCCGGGCGTCCACGACCTCCGCCGGGCACTGCGCCGCCCACTGGAACGGCGTGTGCGGCTTGGGCACGAACCCGCCGATCGACACGGTGCACCTGATATCGCGCCGCCCGGTCACCTCCCGCCCGGCCGCGATGACCTTGCGCGCCAGCTGCGCGATCGCCATCACGTCGGCGTCGGTCTCGGTCGGCAGGCCGCACATGAAGTACAGCTTCACCTGGCGCCAGCCGCTGGCGTAGGCGGTGGTGACGGTCCTGATCAGGTCTTCTTCGGTGACCATCTTGTTGATCACCTTGCGCATCCGCTCCGAACCACCCTCGGGAGCGAACGTCAGCCCGGACCGGCGCCCGTTCCGGCTCAGCTCGTCGGCCAGCGTGATGTTGAAGGCGTCCACCCGGGTGGAGGGCAGCGACAGCCCGACGTTGGTCCCCTCGTAACAGTCGGCCAGGTCAGTGGCGATCTCGTTGATCTCGCTGTGGTCGGCGCTGGACAGCGAGAGCAGCCCGACCTCGCTGAACCCGCTGGCCGCCACGCCCTCGGCGACCATCGAGCCGATCGTGCCGATGGACCGCTCGCGCACCGGCCGGGTGATCATCCCGGCCTGGCAGAACCGGCAGCCGCGGGTGCAGCCGCGGAAGATCTCCACGCTGTACCGCTCGTGCACGGTCTCCGCGACCGGCACGATGGGCTTGCGCGGGTACGGCCACGCGTCTAGGTCCATCACGGTGTGTTTCGAAACTGTGGGCGACACGCCGGGACGATTCGGAGTTATGTTTGAAATCCTGCCGTCAGCGTGATAGGTTACGTCGTAGAAGCGGGGAACGTAGACGATTCCAGATAGCCGCAGCAGCAGACCGTCCCGGCCGCCGGGGCGCCCGGCCCGCTTCCAGTCACGGATCACATCGGTAATGGCCAGCACGGCCTGCTCGCCGTCGCCGAGCACCACCGCGTCCAGGAAGTCCGCCACCGGCTCGGGGTTGAACGCCGCGTGGCCCCCGGCTATCACGAGGGGGTGAGACCCGGCCCGTTCGGAAGAAAAAAGAGGGATGCCCGCCAGGTCAAGCACGGTCAGCAGGTTGGTGTACGCCATCTCGGTAGCGAAGCTCAGCCCGAGCACGTCGAAGGCGCCGACGGGCCGGTGGCTGTCCACCGTGAACTGCGGCACGCCGTGCTCGCGCATCAGCGCCTCGAGGTCGGGCCAGACCGTGTAGGTGCGCTCGGCGAGCACCCCGTCGCGCTCGTTCAGCACCTCGTAGAGGATCTGGACGCCCTGGTTGGGCAGGCCGACCTCGTAGGCGTCCGGATAGCACAGGGCCCACCGGACGTCGGCGTCGTCCCAGTCCTTGACCACCGAGCCAACCTCGCCGCCGACGTACTGGATCGGCTTGCGCACGCGCGGCAGCAGCGGCTCAAGGTC
>DAIOWL010000029.1:3109-11273 GCA_036758545.1 Streptosporangiaceae bacterium
TCGAACACGGTGCGGCGGCGATGCACCGACTGGAGCAGGCCGATCGCGATCATGTCGGCGAAGATGGCGGAGCCGCCGTAGGAGACGAACGGCAGCGGGAGTCCGGTGATCGGCATGATGCCGATCGTCATGCCGATGTTCACGAACGACTGGAACGCGAACCACATCGCGACGCCGGACGCGACGAGCAGGCCGAACAGGTCGTCCGCCCGGGTGGCGATGCGCAGCGCCCGCAGGATCACCACGCCCAGCAGGAACACGATCACGATCGTGCCGACGAAGCCGAGTTCCTCGCCGGCCACGGTGAAGATGAAGTCGGTCTGCTGGGACGGGACGAAGTTACCCGCCACCAGCTGGCCGTGGAACAGGCCCTGGCCGAACATCCCGCCGGAGCCCACCGCGATCTTGGCCTGGGCCGCGTTGTAACCGGCGCCGGCCAGGTCCTGGGACGGGTGCAGGAACGAGGTGAACCGGGTGAGCTGGTAATCCTTCAGCAGGTCCAGCCCGCCCGCTGCGGCGATGATCACCGCCACTACGCCGGTGAGGGCGGCGATCACGCGCAGGCGCAGGCCGGACAGGACGATCATGGTGGCGGTCACCACCACGAGCACCAGGGCGACGCCCAGGGCCGGCTCGACTACCACCAGGCCGATCAGCGGCGCGGCGCAGGCCAGCGCGATGAATAGCGACCGGACGCGGGGGCCGCCCGAGGATGTGGGGTGGCTCTGGCTGAAGATCATCGCGATGATCAGGATCAGCGCGATCTTGCCGAACTCGTTCGGCTCGACCTGGAAGCCGCCAGGCAGTGAGAACCAGGCCTGCGCGCCGTTGACTACCGAGCCGAGCGGGGTGAGCACGGCCAGCAGGGCGAGCACGGTGCCGCCGTAGAAGAACGGCGCCCAGGTCCGCAGCTGCCTGGTGTCGACCAGGCTGACCCCGATCATGAGGACCAGCCCGATCGCGACGTTGAGCAGCTGCTTCTTCAGGTACGTCCGCGGGTCCTGGCCCGCCGCGTCCAGGCCGGGCTCGGTGGCCGACCAGACCAGCAGGGTGCCGATCGCGGTCAGCCCCAGCACCACCACGACCAGGATCCAGTCCATGTGCCGCAGCGGGGAGTTCCTGGCGAAGGCGCGGGCCAGCAGGGAGCGCGGCCGTCGGGCGGCGAACGCGCCCGGGCGCGGCGTGGTCAGACCGCGCGGGCTGTAGCTTGTCGGACGGCCCAGCATTACTTCCCCCCGCCCGACTGGGCATAACCGGACGGCGGCTTGATCGCCCCGGTCGTGGTGATCTGCGGCAGCGCGGACGGCACCAGGCCGCCGCTCACCGCGGCCTTCTTACCCTCGAGCCCGTAGATGCCATCCCAGATCTGCCGCACCGCGGGCGCGGCCACGTCGGCGCCGTAGCCCGAGTCCGGGACCATGACCAGCACCACGTACTTCGGGTGGTCGCAGGGCGCGAACGAGGCGAACACCGAGGTCGCGTTCTTGCCGAAGAGCTGGGCGGTTCCGGTCTTGCCCGCCACGCACACCTTGTCCAGCGGGAAGCCGCCGAAGGCGCCCGCCGCGGTGCCCTGGGTCACCACCCCGGCCAGCGCGTGGCGGATGTACGCCAGCGTCCGGCCGGAGACCGGCAGGTGCCTGATCACCGGCGGGTTGATCTTCTGGACCACCTTGCCGGTAGTCGGTGACACCAGCGCCTTGCCGATCCGCGGGCTGTACAGCGTGCCCCCGTTGGCCAGGGCGACGTAGGAGTTGGCCAGCTGAAGCGGCGTGGTGGTCACGTAGCCCTGGCCGATCGCGGCGATGGCCGCCTGGCCGGGCTCCCACTGCCACCCGCTCTGGCAGTCCTGCCACTCGATCTGCTGTACGTAGCTGCCGAACTGCTTGCCGTTCTTGCACCAGTTCTGGCCGGTGTGGGCGTTGTCCTTCCACAGGTTGTACAGCCACTGCCGGGTCGGGATGGTGCCGGTGGACTCCTCGGGCAGGTCGACGCCGGTGGTCTTGCCGAAGCCCCAGTCCAGCTCCATCTTCTGCATCTTCTGTATCGGGGCGTTCGGCGAGGCCTTGTTGTTGGCCTTCGGATTGTCCCTGAGGTACATGTCGTAGCCCAGGTTGTAGTACACGGTGTCGCAGGACTGGACGAGCGCCTGGTTGAACGTCATGTCGCCCAGGCTCGGCTCGCCGTCGTTCCCGAAGGTATGCCCGGCGATGGTGACCGAGCCGGGACAGCCGTACAGGCCGTACAGCGAGTACCCGTCGGCGACCGCGGCAGCGGTCGAGCTGACCTTGAAGGTGGAGCCGGGCGCGTACTGGCCCTGGGTGGTCCAGTTGATGATCGGCTGTCCACCGGACTTGCCGAACAGGGCATTGAACTGCTTCTGGGAGATGCCGCCGGTCCACACGCTGGGGTCGTAGTCCGGGTAGCTGGCCATGGCGACTACCCGGCCGGTGGTCGTCATGACCACCGCCGCGCCCTGGTTGGCGTCGTTCCCTGACGCCCGCGACCGCGCAATGGCACCGTCGAGCGCATTCTGCGCCACCGTCTGGACCTGCGCGTTCAGGCTGGTCACGAGGTCGTCGCCGTTGGCGGGGGCGGTCTGGCTGACGGTGCCGGTGACGTCACCAGCGGCGTTGACCGATACCACCTGGGTCCCGGCCTTGCCGCGCAGCTGGCTGTCGTACTCAGCTTCCAGGCCGGCCTGGCCGACCAGGTCCACGCCGGAGAACCCGGTCACCGGCAGGTGCCGGCTCTTGACCTGCTCCGGGGTGATGGGCTGCAGGTAGCCGAGCACCTGAGCCGGGTTGGCCCCGCCCGGCATCGGGTACTGGACCACCGGCTGGACCTGCGCGGTCACCCCGGGGAACGCCTTATGCTGCTCCATCACCTGCAGCGCGATCCGGGGCGAGACGTTCTGCGCCACCGGGATGGGCTGATAGGGCGAGCCGGCCCAGCACGGTTGCGGGACGCCCTTGGTGCACAGCCGGGTCTTGTCCGACAGCAGCTGGTATGACATGCCGAGCAGGGGCGCCAGCCGGTGCAGCACCGGCGTGGCGCCGCCGGGCTGCTGGGACAGGTTCATCATGTCCACGGAGACGACCAGGGCGGTCTTGTTGGTGACCAGGCGGTTGCCCACGTCGTCCAGGATCTGGCCGCGGACCGCGGGCACGATCACGTTCCTGGTCTGGTTCGCTGCGGCCAGCTTGGTGAAGGCGGTGTTGTTCAGTACCTGCAGGTACCAGAGCCTGCCGCCGAGCGAGATCAGCATGGCGGCCGCGACCGCGTAGAGCACGAGCAGCCGGCGCCGCGACGCCAGGTTCATCGGTAACCTCCTGAGCGCCATCTCCGCCTGGACTTCGGCCGCGGCATGCGCAGCCGGGGTGAGCCCGCGTGGCCGAGCCCGCGGCGGCTGCTAAGGCCGCGGTTGCTTAGGCCGCGGCCGGTTAGCCCGCGGCCGGTTTGGCTGCGGCCACCCAGGTTGCCGCCCGCCAGGCTGCGGCCGGCTGGGTTGCGGCCGATCCGGCGGCTGCCGAAGGCGCGGCGGCTCATTGATGCGCTGCCGAGTGAGCCGCTGCCCAGTGAGCCGCGGCGTGAGAAGGCGCCGCGCGAGGAGACGCCGCGCAGCCAGCCCCTGCTCGGTGACTTCGGCCCACCCGACCGGTGCAGGGCGCTGGTGAGCCTGGTCAGCGGGCTGCCCCGGGAAAACCGCGGGGCATGCCCGGTCAGGCCGCCGCCCGCCAGGTTGCCCCGGTGCCGAAACGGTGAGGCCAGGCCGAGCGGCGCGGACCGGCCGAAAACGGCCGGGCGGCTCAGCGGGGATGAGGACTTGCGGCTGAATACCGAGCCGCCGAGCAGAGACCGGCCCATGCTCGAACCCCCGAACCGGGAGACGCCCAGCCTGCTGGAGCCGAGCCTGCTGGAGCCGAGCCTGCTGGAGCCGAGCCTGCTGGAGCCGAGCTTGCTGGAGCCGAGCCCGGCGGAGCCGAGCCGCGCCGAACCGCCGCGGCCCGCGGATCGCGAGCCGCCGAGCAACGAGTCGCCGAACACGCCCTGGCGGCGGCGGCCGCCGAACCTGACCCTGACCGTCCCCGCACCGAGCCCGGCCGGGGCGAACGCTGCGCCTAGGCCGGCCGGGGACCGATGGGCGGGCCGCCCCAGCTTGAGCTGGGGCTCGCGTCGGGCGGTCGGCCGCACGGCACCCGGACCGCGCAGGCCGCCAATCGAGCCCGATCCCTTGTCCCGCTCGGAGAGCCGCAGCCGCGGCACGTTTCCGCCGGCCAGCTGCCTGATCGCGCCCTGGCTCGCGCCTGGGGCCGGCGTCCTGGCCTGGCTAGGCGACCATCCGGCCCGCCGGCTCTCGCCGCGCGCGCCGCCAAGGCGCAGCGCCGCCGCGACCGCGTACAGCACGAACGGGCACAGCAGCACGTTGTAGGCCACGGCGGCGGGGAGCACGTTGGTGATGGCCGGCCAGGTGACCCGCGGGTCGCTGAGCATGACGCCGAGCAGCGCCAGCAGGGCCTCGCCGCAGACCGCGCCGGCCGCCGTCACCACGATCTCGAACAGCGCCGTGTGCCCTTGCTCCGCGTCGCCGGAGCCGTCGTCGGCCAGCAGTCCGCAGAAGTACCCGACCAGGCAGAACACCAGCGCGTACTGGCCGGTGAAGTGGCTGCCCGGCGGCGCGACGTCCAGGGCGAGGCCGGCCAGGAAACCGGTCAGCACGCCGGCCATCGGCCCGCCGGCCAGCGCCAGCGCCGCCACCACCAGCAGCACCAGGTCCGGACCTGCGCCGCCGGGAAAGGCGATCCGGTTCACGATGGTCAGCTGGAGGACCACCGTGACCGCGACCACGACGACGGAGATGACTGCGCGCACCTCAGTGACCGCCCGGGGACGACGAGGAGGCGGGCGGCGTCGCGGGTGCCGTGGCAGAGTAGGACGGAGACCCGGCGCCCGGCGGACTCGGCGTCGCGGTAACGGTGACCGTGGGGGCCGGCCGCGGCAGGATCGAGATCCTCGCGCCGTGCCGCGGCACCTGCACCACCACGCCGACCACGCCGAGGGAGGTGAAGCTGACCGCAGGCCGTACCATCGCGGTCTGGGTGAGCGCGCCCGCGTTGTTGCTCACCGAGACGATCGTGCCGACGGGCACGCCGGGCACCTGGGGCTTGTTGCCCACCGAGGCATAGCTGAGGACCTGCTGGCCGGGGTGCAGCACCGCGTTCGCGTCGAACAGGCTTAGCCGCAGCATGGCCGCGCCGGACAGGGACTTGCCCGTCCCGGTCACCGCGCCGATCTCACCGCTGCCCGCCAGCTGCACCCCCACCACCGACGAGGCGTCACTGGCCAGCAGGACGGTCGAGGTATTCGCGCTCACCTGGGTGACCAGGCCGACGAATCCCGAGCCGTTGAGCACGGTCTCGTTGGCCTTGATGCCGTCGTCGCTGCCCACATCCAGCGTCACCGTGTCGGAGAAGCCGCCACCGGCCGCGATGACGTTGGCAGTCACGATCCGGTAGCCGCCCGCGTCGAGCTGCAGCAGCTGGGCGAGTTGCTTCCGGGCGGACTTGTTCAGCTGGGCCGCGCTGAGCTCGGCGCGGAGTTCAGCGTTCTGGCGCTGCAGGGAGGTGATGGTGCCCTGCGCCGACGGACCGCCGGTGATCGAGTCGAAGACGCTGGCCACCGGGTCGGTCACGTCGTGGGTGACCCGCTCGATCGGGCCGAAGATATTCGCGCCCAGGCCCCGGACCGGTGAGGCGCCGCCGTCCTTGAAGTCCAGCGTGATCAGCGTGATCGCGATGATCAGGAGCACGCCAAGAACCAGGCGGGTACGCCGGTTGTCGTGCACAGCCGCTCCTCGTCCGCCCGCCGTGACCGGACGGCGGGTTGTTACGGGGTGGCGCTGGTCTCAGCGCCTGGTGTCGGGCACCAGTACCTGACGCAGGGTCTCGAAGTCCTCGACGCACTTGCCGGTGCCCAGCACCACGGAGTCAAGCGGGTTGTCCGCGACCTGCACGGGCATCCCTGTCTCCTCCCGGATTCGTGACTCTAGTCCGCGCAGCAGGGCGCCGCCGCCGGTCAGCGCGATCCCCCGGTCCATCACGTCGCCCGCCAGTTCGGGCGGGCACTTATCCAGGGTGTTCTTGACCGCGTCGACGACCAGGTTGACCGGCTCCTCGATCGCCTTGCGCACCTCGGCCGCGGAGATCACCACCGTCTTCGGCAGGCCGCTGACCAGGTCCCGGCCCCTGATCTCGGCGTGCGGCTCGTCCTCGGCGGGAAACGCGGAGCCGATCGCCATCTTGATCTCTTCGGCGGTGCGCTCGCCCAGCATCAGCGAGTACTCCTTCTTGCCGAAGGTGATGATCGCCTGGTCGAGCTCGTCCCCGCCGACCCTGATGGACTGGGAGGTGACGATGCCGCCCAGCGAGATGACCGCCACCTCGGTCGTACCGCCGCCGATGTCGACGACCATGTTGCCGGTCGGCTCGTGGATCGGCAGGCCGGCGCCGATCGCGGCCGCCATCGGCTCCTCGATGATGTAGACGCGGCGCGCGCCGGCCTGGTGGCCCGCCTCCTTGACCGCGCTCTGCTCCACGCCGGTGATCCCGCTCGGCACCGCCACCACGAGCCGTGGCTTGGCCAGATGCGTGCGCCGGTGGACCTTCTGGATGAAGTAGCGGAGCATCCGCTCGGTCACGTCGAAGTCGGCGATCACGCCGTCCTTGAGCGGGCGCACCGCGACGATGTTGCCGGGGGTGCGCCCGATCATGCGTTTAGCCTCGACACCCACCGCGACTATCTGGCCGTTGTTGGTATTCAGCGCAACCACCGACGGCTCGTTCAGCACGATGCCGCGACCTCGCACGTAGACCAGCGTGTTCGCAGTGCCGAGGTCGACCGCCATGTCGCGGCCGAGGAACGTCAGCGCGTTGCTCATCGGGAACGGGACCTTCCGCGGGCTGTGGTCTTGAAACTGTCGGTAGGGGGCCGCCCCGATAAAACGGCGACTCCAGTGGTCGTACGTTGACGAACAGTGACGACGGCTAGGCCGGTTCCGGGACGAACTGGCCCAGGACCTGTCTGCCTCGCGAGCCCAGCGCGTCGGGTCTTATCAGGACGACAGAGTGCTCTGACAACGACGCTCCTTCACCGGGCACTCACAACTCGCCGCGGTCGACGATGCGATTCGCTACTGTCGTCAGCTTACCCATGATCGAGCGTGTCACCCGCCCCGGGACCGGCGCGCCGCCCGCGACCTTTCCCGGTCCGCCCCGGGCACTATTCCGGGTCCCGGCTCCGGCCCGGACTGGGTCTAGTACCTGTCCGGCGCCTTCCGATGCAGGCCAGCGCCAGTGCAACCGCTCCGGCGAGGGCCGCCGCGGTCAGCGTCCAGCGCCCGGCCGCTGTCGCCAGCGCGGCGTGCGCCGCGGGCACCGTGGTAGCGCCGGTAAGCGCGCGCAGCTGCACCGCTCCGGCAGCTAGGTAACCCGCCACCAGGCCGGCCAGCAGCAGGACCAGGCCGGCCGGGCCGGCCGCGCGGAGCGAGGCGGCCAGGGCCACGGCCAGGCCGACCGCCACCGGCGCGCACAACAGCATGAGCATGCGGCCCGACGGGGCGGCGAGCCCGGCCAGGTCCAGGGCGACCAGGCCGACCGCGGTCAGCGCACGAGGGTGCGGCCGCTTCGGCAGCAGGGCCAGACCGGCCCCGCACACCGCCGCCGCCAGGATGGCTCCGCCGGTTTCCGCGGTGGACTGGGTCGGGGCGGTCAGCGCGGTCACCGCGCCGGCCGTCGGAGCGAGGACGAACCCGGTCACGGCGCAGACCACGGCGAAGCGGCCGGCGCTGCCCGTCCGGGCCGTGATCAGGCCGATGCCGGCCAGCGCGATCGCGTCGGCGATCGCGGCCGCGTCTACCGCGGGACCGCCGCGGTAGGTGACGGCCACGGCGATCGCACAGATGCCCGCCACCGGCGCGGTGAGCAGGGCCAGCTGGGTGCGTTCGGCCGCCGGGAAGGCGTTCCTTGCCGTCGCTACGCCGGTCCCCTCGGCCAGCAGCGCGTACAGCGCGGCGAGGGGGAGCGCCGCAGCCGTCAGCCATGGATAGGGCTGCAGCGCCGCGTGCCAGCCGCCCGAACTGACCCGGTGCCGCATCACTTCGGGCGCCATG
>DAIOWL010000029.1:11283-13436 GCA_036758545.1 Streptosporangiaceae bacterium
GGACGAACCCGGTCACGGCGCAGACCACGGCGAAACGGCCGGCGGTGCCCGGCGCCGCATCAGTTCGGGCGCCATGGCCAGCCCCGCCACCATGACCGCGGCCCACCAGCCGGCCGCCAGCCGACCCACCGCGGCGGGAAACCGCCGGTGCCCCTCGCCTGGCTGGCGTCGCTCGCCTGGCTGGCGTCGCTCGCGTGGCTGGCGTCGCTCGACCGGCTTGCGTCGCTCTCCGGCCTCGTGTGCTTGCCGCTGCCGCTGGTGTGCCCGCCGCTCTGTGATGACCGCGATCACCCCGGCCAGTGCGACGCCCGCGCCGGCGCCGTGCAGCGAGCGGTCCACGCCGATCAGGACGACCGTACGGGCGGCATTGCCGAGCGCGTCCGCCGCGGCGAGCAGGAACAGGCCCGCCATTAGCACCGGCCCGGCTCGCATCCACCGCACCGCCAGCGCCGCGAGCGACGCCGCGACGGCCATCGCAGGTAGGGCCAGGCCGGATGCCCGCAGCAGGCTAGTCACCGCAGCTGGTCCCCCGGCGGCCAGACGGGGCGGCAGCGACCAGGCGATAGCGTCCGGAATCTGCGCGACGGCGAGCGGGACCACGGTGGTCACGATGGCCAGCGCGCACAAGCCTGCGGCCGCCGACCGCACCGCGGCCGCCATGCGCGCGGCAAGATCGACGCTCCCAGCATTCCCCGCGGCCGGTGCTAGCGTGGTCAATCGGGCCGTCGGGGCGGGGCCGACAGTAGCTGTCGGAGGGAAGCCGGGTGCTGGAGTGGGGCCTGGGGCGGCAGTCGGACCGGATGCCGGGGTGGGATCGATCGCCGTGGCGGAACCGGGCGCCGGAGTGCGGCCGGGGGCTGGGGCGGGAGCGATCGCCGTAAGGGGCGCGGTGATCGGGTCACGGCTCCAGGTCGAGCGCGGCTCCTGGGCTCTCCGGGGCCGAGGGGGCAACGGAGCAGAAACAGGCGCGAGGGGGGCCGTACGCACGGGAGCTGCCGAAGACCCGAGAGGTGTTAGAGGCGCGAGAGGTGTTGGACGCGCGGGAGGTGACAGATGCGCAGGAGTGTCCATGGGTGCAGCGGGGGCAGGGACTGCCGGGGCTGCGGGAGGTCCCGCCGCTGCCGCAGATGCCGGGGGTGCCGAAGCTGCCGCAGATGCCGGGATTGCCGAGGGTGCGGGAGGTGCCGAGGGTGCTGGGGGTGCCCGGTCGGACGCGGTGGAAGCGCTCTTGCGCCGGAGACGGCTGGTCTTGGCGGCAGCGTGCGCGCCTCCGCGCTGACGCGGGACGGCGTCGGCCGCCCGCGCCTGTCCCTTGCCCAGATCCGCTGTCACCTTGAGCGCTCCGACTACTTATAGCTAATATTGAGTTACTTATAGCTACCGGCAGCGTAGCGTGCCTACAGCGATCACGTAGCGATAAGGTTCCAGAATCTCTTCTCGCCCGATGCGGGCGCGGCACGCCGTGAATTCAGGGGTTCACGATGTTCTGGCGCGATGAGGCCTGAGTACCGAAGCGTTCAGGCGGGGCCTGTGCTGCAGAAGGTGATTGCCGGACCCGGCCGAAGTTATGTTGATCATGACGATCGGCCTACTGCCAGACAATCGGGCCGGCTGCCGGACGATCGGCCTGCTGCCGGACGTCATGAAACCCCGGATCCACTGCGTCAGAACGCGCTGGATCCGGGGTTTCATTGGGTTCCAACTGTCCGGAGCAGGCGAACCGTGATGCTGATGGTTTCAGTGTGACCTGAGTCCAGTTTCTCGAACGTGCCGTCCGGCCGCGGGCCCCACCAGCTAGACGGCATTGGGCTCCGACTGCAGGAACGCGGCATCCATGCATAGGGCCTGGTACAGGCGGTGCTGAAGTGATTAAAGCCGCTTTTCTGCCGAACACAATGTCGGGCGCGAAGCGGAGGTGACGCCCGGGAGCGGAGCGACGTCGGAAGGAGGGCGACTCGGAAGGAGGGCGACTCGGAAGGAGGGCGGCGGAGGGAGGGTGACTCGGAAGGAGGGCGGCGGAGGGAGGGTGACGTCGGAGGGAGGGCTGCGGAAGGGAAGGGGCGAGCAAGGCGTAGCGGGGTTAGGGGGCGTGGGGGCGGGGCGGGGGTTACGAGGCGGTGGGGGCGGGGCGGGGTTAGGAGGCGTCGGGGCGG
>DAIOWL010000029.1:13446-18126 GCA_036758545.1 Streptosporangiaceae bacterium
TCAGAACGCACTGGATCCAGGGCTTCATGACGTTCCGGCTGGTCCGACGCATACGAGCCGTGAGGCTGATGGTGCCAGGGTGACCTGAGTCCAGTTTTCGGGGCGGGAGGCGCCGGGGCGGGAGGCGCCGGGGCGGGAGGCGGCGGGTTAGGAGACGGCGGGGCGGGAGGCGGTGGGTTAGGAAGGGCCGGGGCGGGGGGTGACGCGGCGGGCTAGCCAGATACCGGTGACCCAGAGCGCGGCGAAGATCGCACCGAGGGCGTACATGGCGGGGACTACCACGCCGAACGCGATGACGAGGAGCTGCAGGATGGTGCCGGCCAGCAGGGCCCAGCCCATCCCCGGCCGGCCGACCACGCCGCTGATCAGAATGGCGCATACGGCTAGGGCGCCGCCGACGCCGCCGGCCAGGCCGTGGTTCGCGTGCTCGAGGACGATGGCGACCGGGATGGCGAGCCCGATGACGATGGCCTCGAAGACCAGCACGATGCCGCAGAGCTGCCTGATGCTCTTGCCTTCGAGGGGGATATCGAGGCCGGTCATGACAGTTCGGCTGCGGTGAACGAGTGGCGGGAGGGCTGGCTGGCCGGCGCCTCGGGCGGCAGCTCGCCGCCGGACGGGCCGAGCAGCCTGCGGGCATCGCCCGCGGTGATGACGGACCCGGTGATCAGCACCGCGCCGCCGCCGGGGCCGGTTTCCTCCTCGACGGCCTCGTCGGCCAGCGCGACCGCGGCCTCGATCGCATCGTCGAGGCGGGGAGCGGACCGCACCCGGTCCTCGCCGAAGATCTCGGCGGCCAGCTCGGCGGTCTCTTCGGGGTCCACTGACCGCTCGGAGGAGTTGCGGGTCACCACGATCTCGTTGAGCAGCGGCTCGAGTTCGGCGAGCATCCCGGCCACGTCCTTGTCCCCGCTGGCCGCGAAGACGCCGGTGATGTGGTCAAAGTTGAATGACTCCTCTACCCCGGCCACGGTGGCGGCCATGCCGGCCGGGTTGTGCGCGGCGTCGATGACGATGGTGGGGCTGCGCCTGATGACTTCGAGCCGGCCGGGCGAGGTGACCTTCGCGAACGCCTCCCGGACCAGGTCGGCGTCGAGCCCGGCCGCCCCGTAGATGTTCTCGTCCGAAACGCCGGCGAACGCCTCCACCGCGGCCAGCGCGCAGGCCGCGTTGCCCGCCTGGTACGACCCGAACAGCGGCAGGAAGATGTCCTCGTAGGTGCCACGCAGGCCGCGCAGGGCCAGCTGCTGGCCGCCCACCGCCTGCTCGCGGCTCAGCACCCCGAACTCCACGCCTTCCCGCGCCACCGTGGCGCCCACCTCGACCGAGTGCCGCAGCAGCACCTCGGCGGCGGCCACCGGCTGCTGGGCCAGGATCGCGGTCGCGCCCGGCTTGATGATGCCGGCCTTCTCCGCCGCGATCTCCTCCACCGTGTCGCCGAGCAGCCTGGTGTGGTCGATCGAGATCGGGGTGATCACGGCCACCACGCCGTCCGCGACGTTGGTGCAGTCGAGCCTGCCGCCCACCCCGACCTCCAGCACGACCACGTCGACCGGCGTGTCGGCGAAGATCGCGAAGGCCATCCCGGTGAGCACCTCGAAGAAGGACATCGCGGCCGGGTGATGCTCGTCTACCAGGCGGACGTACGGGAGGATCTCGTCGTAGGCCTCGACGAACCGCTCGGCCGAGACAGGTGCGCCGTCGACGACGATCCGCTCCCTGATCGAGACGAGGTGCGGGCTGGTGAACCGGCCCGTGCGCAGTCCGCGGCTGCGCAGCAGCGCGTCGGTCATCCGGGCGGTCGAAGTCTTCCCGTTGGTGCCGGTGATGTGGATGACGGGGCACGCTCGCTGCGGATCGCCGAGCAGCCCGACGAGCTCGGCCATCCGGTCGAGGGCGAGATCCACAGAATGCTCGGGCCGGCGGGAGATGATCTCCCGCTCGACCTCGCGCATCCGCGCTTCGATATCCATCGCACCAGCCTACTTGCGGGGATGGAAGGCGTCAGATCGAGGCGAGGCGCTGTTCCAGACGGGCGATGTCGGCCTGGGCGACCTCGAGGCGCTGACGCGTCTTGTCCACCACTGCGGCGGGCGCCTTGGCGGTGAAGCCGGCGTTGGCGAGCTTCCGCTCCGCCTGCTCGGCCTCGGCCCGGGCCGCCGCGAGGTCCTTCTCCATCCGGCGGCGCTCGGCCGCAACGTCGATGACGCCGGCCACGTCGAGTTCGGCTGTGACGCCCTCGACCTCGACCGACGCCGACGCGGTGAAACCGTCCGAGGGCGGGCTGAGGCGCAGCAGCGACCGGATCCGCTCCTCGTGCCCGGCCAGCGGCGTGGCCTCGATGCCGGACAGCCGGGCCGCCACCCGCTGGCTGGGGCGCAGCCCCTGATCCGAACGGAACCGGCGGATCTCGGTCACCAGCCGCATCATCGAGGAGATCTCCGCCTCGGCCGCCCGGTCGGCGAACGCGAACGTCGGCCAGGCCGCCACCATGACCGACTCCTCGCCGGTCAGCGCGGTCCACAGCTCCTCGGTGACGAACGGCATCACCGGGTGCAGCAGCCGCAGCAACTGGTCAAGCACGAAGCCGAGCACCTGCCGGGTGGTCTCCGCGGCACCGGGGTCATCCGAGGCCAGCGGCACCTTGGCCAGCTCCAGGTACCAGTCGAAGACCTCGTCCCACGCGAAGTGGTACAGCACGTCGCAGACCTTGCCGAACTCGAACGCCTCGAACAGCTGGTCCGTCTCGGCGATCACCGCGGACAAACGGGACAGAATCCAACGATCTGGCACAGAGTAATCGGTGTGACTGGCGGGCTCGATGGGGCTGGCGGGGCTGGTGTCCGATGCTGGGGCTGGCGCGGTCGCGGGCACGTGGGCGCCGTTGAGGAGGGCGAAGCGGACGGCGTTCCACAGCTTGTTGCAGAAGTTGCGGGAACCGGCCGCCCACTCCTCGCTGATGGCGATGTCACCGCCCGGGTTGGCCCCGCGGGCGAGGGTGAACCTGGTCGCGTCGGCGCCGAACCTGTCCACCCAGTCCAGCGGGTCCACCGTGTTCCCGCGGGACTTGGACATCTTCTTGCCGAACTGGTCCCGGACCAGCCCGTGCAGCATCACCACGCGGAACGGCACGGCGTCGTCAGGAGCCTTGTCACGCATCGCGTACAGGCCGAACATCATCATCCGCACGACCCAGAAGAACAGGATGTCGTAACCGGTGACCAGGACGCTGTTCGGGTAGAAGGTGCGCAGGTCGGGCGTTTCCTCGGGCCAGCCCAGGGTGGAGAACGGCCACAGCGCCGAGGAGAACCAGGTGTCGAGCACGTCGGGGTCCTGGGTCCAGCCCGGCGGCGGCTCCTCGTCTGGGCCGACGCAGGTCACCTGACCGTTCGGCCCGTAAAAAACTGGTATGCGGTGGCCCCACCACAACTGGCGGCTGATGCACCAGTCGTGCATGTCGTCCACCCAGCCGAAGTACCTGGCGTTCATCTCCGGCGGGTGCAGCCGGACGCGGCCGTCGCGGACGGCGTCGCCCGCGGCCTTGGCCAGCGGGCCGACGCGGACGAACCACTGCAGCGACTGGCGCGGTTCGACGGTGGTGCCGCACCGGCTGCAGTGCCCGACCGAGTGCGCGTACGGGCGCTTCTCGGCGACGATCCGGCCCTGCTCGCGCAGCGCCCGCACCACGGCCGGCCTGGCCTCGAACCGGTCCAGGCCCTGGAACGGGCCGTGCGCGGTGATCACGCCGTGCTCATCGAGCACGGTGATGCTGGGCAGGCCGTGGCGGCGGCCGATCTCGAAGTCGTTCGGGTCGTGGGCCGGGGTCACCTTGACCGCGCCGGTGCCGAACGCGGGATCCACGTGCTCGTCGGCCACGATCGGGATGCGCCGGCCGGTCAGCGGCAGCTCGACCGTCTTGCCGACCAGGTGCGTGTAGCGCGGGTCGTCCGGGTGCACCGCGACCGCGGTGTCGCCGAGCATGGTCTCGGCCCGGGTCGTGGCGACCACGATCGAGTCATCGCCGTCTCCGTACCTGATGGAGACGAGTTCGCCGTCGTCGTCGCTGTGGTCGACCTCGATGTCGGATAGCGCGGTGAGGCAGCGCGGGCACCAGTTGATGATCCGTTCGGCCCGGTAGATCAGGCCGTCGTCGAAGAGCCGCTTGAAGATCGTCTGCACCGCGCGGGACAGGCCCTCGTCCATCGTGAACCGCTCGCGGGACCAGTCCACGCTGTCCCCGAGCCGGCGCATCTGGCCGAGGATCTTGCCGCCGGACTCGGCCTTCCACCGCCAGACCCGCTCGACGAAGGCCTCGCGGCCGAGGTCGTGGCGGCTCAGGCCCTCCTTGGCCAGCTCGCGCTCCACCACGTTCTGCGTGGCGATCCCGGCGTGGTCCATGCCCGGCAGCCACAGCGTGTTGTAACCCTGCATCCGGCGCCGCCTGATTAGCGAGTCGATCAGCGTGTGGTCGAGGGCATGTCCGATGTGCAGGGAGCCCGTGACGTTCGGCGGGGGGATGACGATGGTGTACGCGGGGGCGGCGGAGGTCGCGTCCGCGGTGAAGTAACCTGCCTTCTCCCAGCGCTCGTAGCGCGGCCCTTCGACCTCGGCGGGCGCGTACTGGGAAGGCAGCTCGATGGGACCTGGTCTGCTCACGAGAGGTGAGTCTATTGGGCGCGG
>DAIOWL010000030.1:0-6295 GCA_036758545.1 Streptosporangiaceae bacterium
GGCGGCGGGCGGCCGCGGCTTGCCGCCCAGCTCGCCCAGTGCCGTGGCGCACGCGGTCCGCAGGACGCGCGCACCCAGCCGGCTGGCGGTGTCGTGGGCCGCGTGCAGGAGCTCCACCGCCGTGGTCTTGTCACCGATCCGGGCCGCGGCTCCGGCCGCCCGGCGCTGGGCCTGAGCCGTGGCGTAGGGCAGCTCGAGCTCGCCGAATTTCTCCGCCGCGCGGCGCAGCTCGCGCAGTGCCCCCTCCGGCTCATCGGCCAGAAGGATCTCGCCCCGCGCGTGGGCGAGCGCGGCGATCGCCTCGGGCTGGCCGGTGGTCTCGGCCATCCCGGCCAGGGCGGCCGCGCACGCGCGGACGTCGGCGTCCATGCCCTGCTCGGCGAAGAACGCGGCCATCCACTGCAGGATCAGCACGCTGAAGTGCCGTTCCTGCGTCCGCGCCAGCCGGGCCAGCATCCGCCGGGCCCGGTCGGCGGCCTCGGTGCACGACCCGGCCGAACTCTCCAGCACGCACAGCCCCCAGGACGAGAACAGCTCCATCGGCACGAGCTCGATCCGGGTGGCGATCAGGTGGCTCTCCAGCAGGTGCGGCCGGGCCTGCCGGGCCGCGCCCCGCATCGCGTGCACCAGGCCGAGCATGCCGGTCGCCGCACCGCGCGCGTGCGGCGTCGCGGCAGACGCGAGCACGTCCTCGCACACGACGGCGGTGCGATCCCATTCGCCCCGGGTGAACAGCACGACGGTGGCGCAGGCACGGCACAGCTGGCCGACCGCGTCGGCTCCGTGCGCGTCGCAGAACTGGAAGGCGGCGGCGTAGACGGCCGTCGCGGCCCGGTAGTCACCGGAGTGCTCGAGCGCGTCGGCGAGCCGCTGCTGCAGGTCCGCGGCGGTGTCGGTCAGCGAGGCCGCCAGTGCCTGGTCCAGCGCCGCCCGGACCACCGCGACGCCCTCCCGGGACTGCCCGATACGCGCCAGCAGGTTGCCGCGCAGGCCCTCTGCCCGCAGCAGCAGGTCGGTCCGCCCGGAGTCCTCCGCGTCGGCCCGGGCCGTGACCAGCGTGCCGAGACCAGCCGAATAACTGCCCGCGGCGCGCAGGTGGGCAGCTACGGCCAGCCGGTCGATGGCCGCCTCGGCCCGCAGGCCCGCCGCCGAGAACGCCACGGCCGCCGCCTCCCGCGCGGTCAGCGCCGCTTCCCATTGCCCGCGCAGCTCGTGGACCAGCGCGAGCCGTCGCTGCGCGACGGCCAGGGCGGCGGCCGCACCGCGGCGCTCATACCCGTCGGCGAGCTCGCGGAGCAGCGTCACGGCCTCGGCGTATTCCGAGCACATCTCCGCGCACCTGGCCAGCCGGCCGACAACGGCCAGCCTTGTGTCGTCGTCGGTGTCCGCGGGCCAGTGCTCCAGCACCGTCCGCAACGCCCGGGCGGCGTCGCGATACGCGTGCACCGCGCAGTGGGCGTCCGCCGCCGCGATGAGGGCCTCGCGGGCGGCCTCGAAGTCCCTGGCCGCGAGCTGATGCATGGCGATCAGGGCCGGCACCGCGCCGTCGGCGGCCAGCCTGCGGGCCAGCTCCCGGTGCAGGTCGCGCCGCCGTGACCAGCCGATGTCCGCGTAAGCCGCCTCGTGGGTCAGCGAGTGGCGGAAGGCCGCCCGGCCGTCGCGGACCTCGGTCAGCAGCCCGGCGCCGGTGAACCCGTCCGGCCAGGCCGGCAGGCCGCACACGGCCAGGACCGGGTCGATGTCGAACTCCTGGCCCGCCACCGCGGCCGTCTCGAGCAGCCGCCGCTCCTGGCCGGATAGCCGGGCCGTCCGCAACAGCACGGCCTCGCGGATGCCGTCGGGCACCAAGGCGGCGTTCGTGCCGTCGTCGCGCAGGGCCAGCGCCAGTTCCTCCACGGCGAACGGGATCCCCTCGGCCCGGCTGGCCACCGCCGCGGCCAGGGCCGGCCCGGGCTTCGCCCCGAGCAGATGGGTCAGCATCCGGGCCACGTCCTCGTCGTCGAGCGGACCGACGTCGATCTCGGCGAGCTGGCGGCTCCGCCGCAGCTGGGCGCGGACGGCGCGGAGGCGGTGGTCGCGCGGAAGCTCGTCGCTGCGATAGCAGCCGATCAGCATGACCGGGATACCGGCCGCGGCGTCGGCCAGCGCGGGCAGCAGGCCGAGCGTGGCCTGGTCAGCCCACTGCAGGTCGTCGAGGAACAGCGCGAGCGGCCGGCCTGCGGCCAGGCGGCCCAGCACCGAGCACACCCCCGCCGCCAGGGCAGCCGGGTCCGGGGTGGCGGGTACCTCGCCCCGTTCGGGAAAAATCTGGGCGAGTACCTGCGGCACCGGCCCGGCCATGTCCCCGACCGCCGGCCGTAGCGCACGGGCCAGGACGTCGTAGGCGGCGCCGGCCCACTCGGCGGCCCGGCCGGACAGGACCGGAGTGCCGGTGCGCGCGAGGACATGCTCGACGAGCGTCGTCTTCCCCACGCCGCCCTCGCCGGAGACCAGGACGACAGGGGCCCCGCGTCCCTGCGCCGCGGCCAGGGCACGGCTGAGGACGGCGCACTCGGCATCGCGTCCCACCAGCACCCGGACCATGCCCCTAGCCTGCCCTCTCCCCCGCCGGGCCGGAAGATCCCCGGGGCCGTTAGGCTGGGTTCCATGGGAGAACTCAGCCTCGAGGAGGCCGGGACCGACCGGCACCGCACCGTCACCTGGACCGATCCCCTCGTCGGCGCGGCGCTGGCCCGCGACCTGAGCGGGCTGGAGTACCTGCGCGCGATCGCCGACGGGCGGGCTCCGGCGGCGCCGATCGCCTCGCTCCTCGGGATGAGCATCGTCGGCGTCGAAAAGGGCCAGGTCATCTTCGGTCTCGACGTGGGAGAGCACCTGTACAACCCGATCGGGTCGGTGCACGGCGGCGTCTTCTGCACGCTGCTCGACTCGGCCATGGGCTGTGCCGTGCACTCCTCGCTCGAGCGCGGCCAGGCCTACACCACGCTCGAACTGAAGGTGAACATCGTCAGGGCGCTGACGGTGAGCACGCCGAACGTCGTCGCGACCGGCCGGGTGGTGAGCGCCGGACGGCGCGTGGCCACGGCATCGGGCCAGATCACCGGCCCCGACGGAACCCTGTACGCGCACGCCACCACGACCTGCCTCGTCTTCGAGCCCCGGAGAGAGAAAGAGCGCTAACGAAACGGGCCGGACCGGTGTGACCATAGGGTCATGGATACTGAGGTGTTCCTCGGGTGCGCCTGTGAGCTGCTGGCCATCCCCTCGACCAGCGAGCGGCCGGCCGAGCTGCTGCGTGCCCTCGACTACGTCCTCGACTTCACCGGGCCCGGCTTCACCGTGGAGCGGTTCGAGTCCGGCGGCAAGCCGAGCGCCCTGGTCTACCCGGGGACGGAACGCCAGGATTTCCAGGTCATCCTCAACGCCCACCTGGACGTCGTCCCGGCTCCGCCGGACCAGTTCCGCCCGCGGCGCGACGGAAACCGCCTGTTCGCCCGCGGCGCCCAGGACATGAAGGTGACCGGGCTGCTGGCCGCCCAGGTCTTCCGCGAGCTGGCCGCCTCGCTTCCGTATCCTGTCGCGCTGCAGCTGGTCACCGACGAGGAGGTGGGCGGCCGGGACGGGACGCGGTACCAGCTCGACCACGGGGTCAGGGGACGGTTCGTCATCGTCGGCGAGACCAGCGGATTGCACGTCGTCAACGAGTCCAAGGGCATGCTGGTCGTGCGCCTGCTCGCGGCCGGCCGCGCCGCTCACGCCGCCTACCAGTGGCTCGGCGACAACGCCCTGGTCAAGCTGCAGCGCACGGTGGCCAGCCTGCTCGCCCGGTATCCGGTCGCGACCGAGGAGGTCTGGCGCACCACCGTGAACCTCGCCCGGATCGGAACCCGGAACGAGGCCCGTAACCAGGTGCCCGCCGACGCGGAGGCGCTGCTCGATATCCGTTTCCCAGCCAGTGACGTGGACCTGAGCGGCAAGACCGTCGCCGACGTCACCGCTTTCCTGCAGGGTTTCTGCGAACCCGGGGTCACGCCGGTGGTGGACGTCCTAGACCAGCCGCACCACGCCGACCAGGACCGGCCCGAGGTGCTGAGGCTGCAGCACGTCGCCCGCCGCCAGGGCTATCCGGGTGACCTGCTCCGCAAGCACGGCGTCAGCGACGGGCGCTTCTACGGTGAGCTGGGCATCGCCGCCGTGGCCTTCGGCGTGGGCGGCTCGGGCCAGCACGGCCCCGACGAATACGCCGACCTCAGCACCGTCGTGCCGTACTACCACGCCCTGCGTGAGTTCCTCGGACCGCTTCAGGTCCAGCCGTAGCGGCTAGAACGCCGCGATGGCGGCGTCCACCAGATCGCGGGCCGGGCCGGCCGCCGCGGCGCTCACCGGCACGAGCACGACCTCATCGACGGTGTCCCGCCACGGTTCGAGCAGCCCGGGCAGCTCACCGAGATCGCCGGCCGCGATCCAGGTCTGCTCGGGTTTGACGCCGGTCCGGCTGAAGTGCGCGGCGTAGGCGGGCAGCCGGGTCAGGAACTCCGCGGATCCGGCGAGTTCGGACAGCTGCTCGCGGCCCACCCCGACCATCACGTTGACGTAGACGCCCGGCACCGGACGGCCGGCCGCCGTGGCCTGCTTCCTGATGTCCTCGGCCGCGGCCCGGGCCAGGCCGGGCGTGACGCTGCCGAGCAGCACGCCGTCGGCCTGGGTGGCGCCGAGTGCGCGCATCCGCGGCCCGAGCGCGCCGACGACGATCTCGGCCGGGGTGCGCTCACGCAGGTAGACGATCGCGTCGGACATCCGGCCCAGCGGCTTGTCCCCGGACCCGCTGCCGATCCCGAGGCGCAGGCGCTCCGGCAGCAAGGCCGCCTCGTCTATCCGCCGCAGGATGGCGTCCGGCGGGACGGCGCTGATCGGCACGACGGCGGTGCCGAGGGTGATCCGCATGGTGGCCGCGGCCATCGTCGCCAGGTGGCCGAGGCCGTCCTCGTCCGGCGGGTGGTTGACCCACAGCGAACGGTAGCCGCTCGCCTCCACCCGTTCCGCCAGGTCCGCGGCGACCGAATCGGGGGTGCTGGTCCTGAGCTCGAAGGCAAGATGCGTCATAGGTGCCACCACGGGCCATGGGGCGGCTCGACGGCGTGGCGGCGCAGGTCGCGCTGGATCTCCCGGCCGAGCTTCCTGGTCTCCCGGCGGTTGAACAGCGCGCCCGCGGCGGCGCCGGTGAGCATCGGGCCGAGGGAGAACGCGCTGCGGCTGGCTCGCCCGACCAGCCGCCGGCGCAGCAGCCGGGCCAGCGGGGAACCCGCGGCGAAGATCAGGCCGCCCTCGATCATGAACACCCCGCGGCGATGGGCCCACGCCCCGACGTAGGCGCTCATCCGCTCGGGGAACTTCCCGGGGGCCGGGGTTCCGTACGCCTCGTGCAGTTCGGCGACCAGCTTGAGCTCGATCCCGACCAGGAGCAGCGTCTCGGCCGCGATCTCGACCGGGATGGCGGGCAGCACCGGCAGCGCGGCGGCCATGCCCGCCGCCCCGCCCGCCGCCGCGGCGGCGCGGGCCGCGCCCTCGATGAGCGCGTCGGCTATCTCGTCGGGTGACTTGCCGGGAAACTGGGCCGTGAGCGTGGTCCGGTCGCGCACCCGGAGCCGCGGCGCCATCGCGACCACCTGATCGGCCAGCCAGCCGGCTCCGTCGCCCGCGCGCCGCCGTACGGCCCGCGTACCGCGGCCGGCCGCCCGTGCGCTCGAGGTCGCGGCCCTGGTGAACGTGCTCACCAGCCGGCGCCGCTCCTGTGGCTTGTCCGTTTCGCTGACGTCGGACGCCACCTCGGCGGCGCGCAGCGAGATGTCGGTGCCCTCGGTTTCCGGTTCTGCCATGAGCTACCCCTACCCCTGATCCCCGTTGTCCCACATGCGCTGTCCCGGCTCGTCCTAGTTCGGGCTGTACGGCGTGTTCCGCAGATCCGGAGCCGGCCGTGAGGTGGTCGTGCGCAGCATCGCGGTCTCCCTCGACAGCAGCACCCGCTGCATGGCCAGGCGCCGCAGCGTGTCCGCCTCGGCCAGCATCGCCTGGCGCTCCGGCAGGTCGATGATCATGGCGGCGGCGACGATAAAGGAGAGCAGTTCCGGCTCGTCGGGCATTTCCTCGAGCCGGACCGTGGCGCCGCCCCATTCGGTCAGCGCGTCCAGGTACTCGCGGAACGCCGCCTGGATCAGCCGCACGGCGGGCCCGGCCGCCGCCGGGTCGGCCGGCTCCTCGCTGAGCAGCTCGACCTCTCCCTGCAGGTACGGCCGCG
>DAIOWL010000030.1:6395-18086 GCA_036758545.1 Streptosporangiaceae bacterium
GGGTCGGCCGGCTCCTCGCTGAGCAGCTCGACCTCTCCCTGCAGGTACGGCCGCGCCTGGTCGAGCCCGAGCAGCCGGAACCGCTGGGTGCCGACCGTGACGATGTCGAACCGGCCGTCCTCGTGCCGCTCCACCCGGCGCACGGTGGCGATGCAGCCGATCTCGTAGAGCGAGCTCACGCCGTCGATGCCGGTCTCACGTCCCTTGCGGATCGCGATCACGCCGAACCGGCGCGGCTCGGCCCGGTCGAGCAGGTCGCCGACGAGCTGCCGGTACCGCTCCTCGAAGATGTGCAGCGGCATCAGCATGCCGGGGTAGAGCACCGCGCCGAGCGGGAACAACGGCAACATCTCGCCCATAACACGACACTACGCGACTGTGCCCCGAGGTGAGAACGCAGCCGTGAGAACACCGGCTTCGAGAGCCGGTCAGACCGTCAGGACGATCTTCCCTCGAATATGGCCGCTGGCCAGCCGCCGGTAGGCCTCCTGGACCTGGTCGAGCGGGTACGTCGCGGCGATCGGCACCTCGAGCTGGCCGTCCGCGATCAGCGCGGCCAGCTCGGCCAGCGTGCTCGCGCTGGCGCCGACTGCGTTGCCGTCGCCCTTGACGCCGTACTTGGTCACCGCTTCGAAATCGGCGATGGTATCGATCCGGGACGGCTCCACGCCGAGCTCGAGGGCCAGCTGCACGTAATCCGGGCCGAACGTGTCGATGAACGCGTCGACCGTGCCCGCCGCCTGCCTGATCCGGTCGGCCACCCCGTCGCCGTAGGCCACCGGGATCACCCCGTGCTCAGCCAGCCAGCCGTGGTTCGCCGGGCTGGCCAGCCCGATCACGTTCGCGCCCGCCCGCCTGGCGAGCTGGACGGCCAGCGAGCCGACCCCGCCCGCCGCGCCGGAGACCACGACGGTGTCGCCCTTGGTCAGCGCGACGGCGCGGACCGCGGCATAGGCGGTCGCGCCGACGACGTTCAGCGCCCCGGCGACCTCCCACGGCACGCCCGCGGGCTTGGCGGTCAGGTTCTGCTCCTCGACCACGACGTACTCGGCCTGGCTGGCCCGGTTGTCGGTGTAGCCGATGACCTCATCCCCGGTCGCGAAGCCGGTCACGCCGGATCCGGTCGCCGCCACCACCCCGGCCAGGTCACTGCCCTGCCCGGACGGGAACGTGGCCGGCCACCGGGAGTGCAGCAGGCCCTCGCGGATCTTGGCCTCGCCCGGGTTGATCCCGGCCGCCTTGACCTGGACCAGCACCTGGCCCGGTCCCGGCACCGGGGTTGGCACGTCGACCACATTGAGGACGTCGATGTCGCCGTACTCGTCGAACCGTACTGCCTTCACTAGCCTGCCTCCGTTCTCCCAAGACCCGTCAACCTCGCGACCGCCCCGGGTATGCCCGCCTGGCACCGGAGGAACTACCCGCGCAGCCGCTCGATGATCTCGGCGGCGGGCAGGGCGGCGGCCAGGCGGTAGCCCGGCCCGGCCCGGCGCCGAACCCTCTTCGAATGTCAGTACCACAGGCTAGGGTTTCGAGCGTGGCCGAACGCTGGGATCGCGAGCGAGTACTTGCGCTGGCCCCCGACGCACCGTCGCAACGGACCGCGCTGGCGCTGGCGTCCGGCCGCGCCTGGCCGGCGACCGGCGCCGCGGCCGGAGCCGACGCGGTGTGGGGGGAATGCCGGGGCAGCGCCTCCGCGCCGTACCGCACCGTGGTCGACCTGTCCGGCCCGGCGTACCGGTGCTCGTGCCCCAGCCGGAAGTTCCCGTGCAAGCACGTGCTGGCCTTGCTGCTGCTGTGGTCCGAAGGTTCGGTGCCGGACGACGCGGCCGGGCTGCCCGACTGGGCCGGCTCCTGGCTCATCGCCCGGGCCGCCAAGGCCAGCGGCGCGTCATCCGGCGATCAGGCCGAACCCAGGGACCCCAGGGCAGCGGCTCGCCGCGCCGAGCAGCGCGAGGCCAGGGTCGCGTCTGGCCTGGCCGAGCTCGACCGGTGGCTCTGCGACCAGGTGCGGCAGGGTCTGGCCGCGAGCCAGCAGGCCGGCTACGCCCACTGGGACGACATCGCCGCCCGGATGGTCGACGCGCAGGCCCCCGGCCTGGCCGAGCGTCTCCGGGCCCTCGCCTCGGTCCCGCACTCGGGGGCGGGCTGGGACGGCCGGCTCCTCGAGGAGTACGCGCTGCTCCATCTGCTCGCCGTCGCCTACCGCCGGCAGGCTGAGCTCCCGCCGCCGTTGCGGGACACCGTCCGGTCCCGGATCGGCTTCAGCCTCCGCCAGGCCGACGTGCTGGCCGGCGGGCAGCCGATCAGGGACCACTGGCAGGTGCTGGCCCGGCGCGACCTCGACCAGGACCGGATCCGGACCCGCCGGACCTGGCTGCGCGGCCGCAAGACCGGGCGGGACGCGCTCCTGCTCAGCTTCGCGCCGGCGGGCCAGGCACTCGATGACTCGCTGACCGTCGGCACCGACGCCGACGCGGACCTGGTGTTCTACCCCGGCGCGGTCCCGCTGCGCGCGGCCGTGCTGGCCAGGCACGATGACTCCGACGACGGCGCGTCCGGCGGAGCGCCGCTCGACGGAGGGCCGCCGGATGGCGGCACGATCGCCGGGCTGCTGGGCGGGTACGCGGCGGCGCTGGCCGCCGATCCCTGGCTGGACAGCTGGCTCGCCGTAGTGGAGATCATCCCGGTCCGCGGCCCCGCCCTTGCCGTCCGCGACGCGGACGCCGGGTCCGACGGGTCCGACGGGTCCGACGGGTCCGACGGGTCCGATGGGTCCCTGCCGCTGCACCCGGGGGCCGGCGACTGCTGGCCGCTGTTCGCGCTCTCCGGCGGCCGCCCGGTGACGCTGGCCGGCGAGTGGACACCGCGCGGCTTGTGGCCGCTGACCGCCTGGGACGAGGCCGGACGGGCGGTACCGCTGTGAGCGAATGGCAGGACCTGGTCACCGCGAGCCTGATCGGTACCGAACGGGCCGAGGTTCCCGCGCCCGCCGTCCCTGGCCTGCCTGTCCGGGCCGACGCCGTCCCGGGCGATCCCGCCGTCCTGCTGCTCGACCGGGCCGCGCTGCTGACGGTCGCGCGCCGGGGCGGAACCCTGATCCGGCCGGCCGGATCAGGGTTCCAGGCCGAGCCGCTCCTCGCCGCCGAACCGGACCCGGCTCTCGTGGTCAGCCCGGCCGCTGGCCGCCGCCTTGCCCGGATGCTCGGCGGTGAGCACCCGGACCTGCTGGCCGAGTGGCTGACCGCGGTGGTAGCTCATGGCCGCCGGGTCCCGCCTCGTCTGCTGCCCGCGCTGCTCGACCGGGTCCGGCGGGTTTCGCCGTCCGACCCTGAACTGCGCCGCTTGTCGGCCGGGGCAGGCGGGGCACGGGTACGGTGGCTGGCCCGGCTCAACCCGGACTGGACGTTCGTTACGGCACTCACCGAGTCCGGCGACGATACCTGGCGGCTGGGCGGTAAGAGCCAGCGGCGCGGGTACCTGTCCGCGCTGCGGGCCCGCGATCCCGCCGCCGCCCGGGAACTGATCACCCAGAGCTGGGCGGCGGGCGGGCCGGAACGGGTCATGTTCCTGTCCGTGCTGGCGAACCAGGGGCTGAGCCTGGCCGATGAGCCGCTGCTCGAGTCCGCGCTGGACGAGCGCGACGCCGAGGTACGCGGCTGGGCCGCGCACCTGCTGGCCCGGCTGCCCGGGTCCGCCCTCGGGCAGCGGATGGCGCGCCGCGCCGCCGGCTGCCTGCGCATCGAACGAGGCGCGCGCGGCACCAGGCTGATCGTCACCCCGCCCGCCGACTGCGACGCCGCCATGCGGCGGGACGGCGTGACGTCCCGGCGGGGTGGCGGTCCGGCGGAGATGGACGGCCGGACCCACCTTCTGCACGAGGTGCTGGCCAGGACCCCGCTGTGTACCTGGACCGGTCGGTTCGGCCGGACGGCCGAACAGATCCTCGCCGTGCCGTCGGGCGCCTGGGCGCCGGTGCTGTTCACCGGCTGGTCGCGGGCGGCGATGGCTCAGCGCGACCAGGAATGGATGACCGCCCTGGTCGACTGGGCCCTGGCGGGCGGGCCGACCGGCACCCTGTTCGGCGCGGAGACGCTGCGCCAGCTGGCCCGGCGGGCCGATCCGGCGCGCTGCGCGCGGGAGACGACGGCCGGCCCGGCCGGGGAGATACCGCTGCCCATCCGCGACGCGATCAGCGTGCTGCGCTTTCGCTACGACATGCTGAAGGAGCTGGAACTATGACGACAGTGCTGGCTAATCCCGGGCTGGCTGAGCCTGGGGACGCGGTCCTGCGGCCGCACGCGGAGCAGGAGCACCGGGCCGAGCTGGACGCGCTGGCCGCGGCCGACGACCGGCCGCGGCCGCCGGGCTGGCGGATGTCCCCGTGGGCGGTGACCGTGTACCTGCTGGGCGGCGCGGCCCCCGACGGCACCGTGATCATGCCGAAGTACATCGGTTCCCGCCGCCTCATCGAGGTCGCGGTGGCCACGCTGGCCACCGACCGGGCGCTGCTGCTGCTCGGCGTGCCGGGCACGGCCAAGACGTGGCTGTCCGAGCACCTGGCCGCGGCCGTCTCCGGCGACTCCACGCTGATGGTGCAGGGCACGGCGGGCACCGCCGAGGAGGCGGTCAGGTACGGCTGGAACTACGCCAGGCTGATCGCCGAGGGACCGTCCTGGGAAGCGCTGGTACCGAGCCCGGTGATGCGGGCGATGGCGGGCGGCCAGATCGCCCGGGTCGAGGAGCTGACCCGGATGCCGTCGGACGTGCAGGACGCGCTGATCACCATCTTGTCGGAGAAGACGCTGCCCGTTCCCGAGCTCGGCACCGAGCTGCAGGCGGTCCGCGGCTTCAACGTCATCGCCACCGCCAACGACCGGGACCGTGGCGTGAACGACCTGTCCAGCGCGCTGCGCAGGCGGTTCAACACGGTGGTGCTCCCGGTGCCCGCCTCGGCCGAGCAGGAGGTGGACATCGTCGCCCGCCGGGTCGCCGAGCTCGGCCGCTCGATCGGGCTGCCGGAGACGCCGCACGGGGCGGACGAGATCAGGCGGGTGGTCACCGTCTTCCGCGAGCTACGCCAGGGCGTCACCGAGGACGGCCGGGCCAAGGTCAAGTCGCCGAGCGGCACGCTGTCCACCGCGGAGGCGATCTCGGTGATCACCAGCGGCCTGGCGCTGGCCGCGCACTTCGGCGACGGGGTGCTGCGCCCGGCCGACGTGGCGGGCGGCATCACCGGCGCCGTCGTGCAGGACCCGGTCGCGGACCGCGCGGTGTGGCGGGAGTACCTGGAGACGGTCGTCAGGGACCGGGACGACTGGAGCGACTTCTACCGCGCCTGCCGCGACGCCGCCGGATGACCACGCTCGTCTACGGGATCCGGCACCACGGGCCCGGATCGGCGCGGTCGCTGCGGGCCGCCCTGGCCGGGCAGCGCCCCGACATCGTGCTGATCGAGGGTCCGCCGGAGGCCGACGACCTGGTCGCGCTGGCCGCGGACCCGCAGATGCGGCCGCCGGTAGCGCTGCTCGGCTACGTGCCCGGGGAGCCGCGGCAGGCGGCGTTCTGGCCGTTCGCGGTGTTCTCGCCGGAGTGGCAGGCGATCACGTACGCGCTGGACGCGGGCGTCCCGGTCCGGTTCTGCGACCTGCCGGCCGCGCATCAGCTCGCCCGCAGGGCGGCCGAGAAGGACGGGAAGGAGCAGCCGGAGCCGCGGCGGCGCACCGACCCGGTAAGCGACCTGGCCGCCGCGGCTGGGTACGACGACCCGGAGCGCTGGTGGGAGGACGTGGTGGAGCACGTCCCCGGGCCCGCGGTCTTCGACGCGCTGGCCGAGGCGATCGCCATCTTGCGAGCCGACGCCGAGGATCTCGATGCACGGGACGCGGTCCGCGAGGCGTACATGCGCCGGGTGCTGCGCCGGACGGCCAGGGAGGGCTTCGAGCGGATCGCGGTGGTCTGCGGCGCCTGGCACGTACCGGCCCTGCGGCAGATGCCGACCGCGGCCTCCGACGACCGGCTGCTGCGCGGCCTGCCGAAGGTGAAGGCCGCCATGACCTGGGTGCCGTGGACCTACGGCCGGCTGTCCTACGCCTCGGGCTACGGGGCAGGCATCCGCTCCCCCGGCTGGTATGACCACTTGTTCTCGTCACCCGGCCAGCCCATCGAGCGGTGGCTGGCCCGGGCCGCCGCCGTCCTGCGAGCCGACGGCGTCCCGGCATCATCGGCGCACGTGATCGAGTCCGTTCGGCTCGCCACGGCGCTCGCCGCGCTGCGCGGCCGTCCGCTGGCCGGCCTGGAGGAGGTCACCGAGGCCGCGCACGCGGTGCTGTGCGAGGGCAGCGACCTGCTCGTCGCGCTGATCCAGCGCAAGCTGGTGGTGGGCGAGCGGCTCGGCACGGTGCCGCCCGCCACCCCCATGGTGCCGCTCCAGCGCGATCTGACCGATCAGCAGCGCCGCCTGAGGCTACGGCCCGAGGCGGAGCCCCGGGACTACGACCTGGACCTGCGCAAGCCGAACGACCTGGCCCGCAGCCGCCTGCTCTACCGGCTCGGCCTGCTCGACGTGCCGTGGGGCACGACGCAGCAGGGCCGCACCAGGAACATCGGGACGTTCCGGGAGAGCTGGCAGCTGACCTGGCGGCCCGAACTCGACCTGGCCCTGATCGAGGCGAGCATGTGGGGCAGCACGGTCGCGGCGGCCGCCACCCAGCGGGCCCGGTCGATCGCGGCCGACGCGGCCGCCCTCGATAGCCTGACCGCGCTGACCGAGCAGTGCCTGCTCGCGGACCTCGGCGACGCCCTAGCCGAGGTATTGGCGGCGGTCAGGGACCGCGCCGCGCTCGACACCGACGTGACCCACCTGATGGCGGCGCTGCCGGCGCTGGTCCGCGCGGCCAGGTACGGCGACGTGCGCGGCACCGACCCGGCCCGGCTGGGCGACGTCGCCGTCGAGATGATCACCAGGATCTGCGCGGGCCTGCCGGCCGCGGTGACGTCCCTGGACGACACGGCCGAACGGGCCATGCGGGAGCGCATCGACGCGGTGCACGCGGCCACCGGGCTGCTCGCCGACTCGACGAGCCGTGAGCGCTGGCTGGACACGCTGGGCCGTCTGGTCCCGCGCTGCCCCCCGCTGATCGCCGGGCGGCTGACCCGGCTGCTGCTCGACGCGGCCCGGGTCAGCGCGGACGAGGCGGGCCTGCGGATGTCGCGGGCGCTGTCGGCCGCCGTGCCCGCCCCGGCCGCCGCGGGCTGGGCCGAAGGGTTCCTGGCCGGCAGCGGCCTGCTGCTCGTGCACGACGACAAGCTGCTCGCCCTGGCCGACGGATGGCTGGCCGGGCTGAGCGCGGACGCCTTCACCGCGGTCCTGCCCGCGCTGCGCCGGACGTTCGGCGAGTTCGCGCCGCCGGAACGGCGGGCGATCGGGCAGAAGACGGCGCTTCTCGACGGCAGCGGCCGCGGCCCGGTTGTGGTCGCGGACGCCGGCGACGAACTCGACTCCGGACGGGCGGCGCTGGCGGCCGGGGCCGCCGCCCTGATCCTCGGGGTGATCTCATGACCGACGGCCCCGACGAGCGGATGCGCCGCTGGCGCCTCGTCCTCGGCGAGGCAGGGGTCGCGATGCCGCTGAACGGCGTCGACGCGCGCGTCGACGCGGCCCTCGGCGCCCTGTACGACAGCGACGGCGGGGGTGGCGTCGAGCAGGGCTATCTGCGGCGGCAGGCCGGGTTCGGCGCGTCGGCTCCGCGCGTGGCTCGCTGGCTCGGCGACATCCGCACGTGCTTCCCGGTCAGCGTGGTCCAGGTCATGCAGAAGGACGCCATCGAGCGGCTGGGCCTGACCCGGCTGCTACTCGAACCGGAGATGCTGGAGGCGGTCGAGCCGGACGTGCACCTGGTCGGCACGCTGCTGTCGCTGAACCGGGTGATGCCCGAGCAGGCCAGGGAATCGGCACGCGCCGTGGTCCGCACGGTGACCAGGGACCTGGAGCGGCGGCTGAGCCAGCGGACCCGCTCGGCGGTGACCGGGGCGCTGAACCGGGCCAGCCGGACGAACCGGCCGCGGCGGCCCGCCGACATCGACTGGGACCGGACGATCCGCGCCAACCTGCGGAACTACCTGCCGGAGCACCGGACCGTCGTGCCCGAGCGGCTGGTCGGGTACGCCAGGAAGCAGCAGGCGGTCGCCCGCGACGTCATTCTCTGCCTGGACCAGAGCGGCTCGATGGCGTCCTCCGTCGTGTACGCGGGGGTGTTCGGCGCGGTGCTGGCCTCGATCCGGTCGCTGCGCACCTCGGTGGTGGCCTTCGACACCTCGGTCGCGGACCTGACCGGCCAGCTCAGCGATCCAGTCGACGTGCTGTTCGGCACCCAGCTCGGCGGCGGCACCGACATCAACCAGGCCGTGGCCTACTGCCAGCGGCTCATCACCCGCCCGGCCGCCTCGATCTTCATCTTGATCAGCGACCTGTTCGAGGGCGGGAACCGGGACCAGATGCTGCGCCGGATCGCGGACATGACCGCCGCGGGCGCGCAGGTGATCGTCCTGCTGGCGCTGTCCGACGACGGCGCCCCCGGCTACGACCACGACAACGCCGCCGCGCTGGCCGGGCTCGGGGTGACCGCGTTCGCCTGCACCCCGGACGCCTTCCCCGACCTCATGGCCGCCGCTATCGAGCGCCGCGACATCACCCGGTGGGCGCAACAGCTACAGCAGGCCGCTAGCGCCTCCGGTCAGCCCTCGCGGGAGGGTGTATGGCCGTAATCGGGGAGAATGTGATCGTTGTGGTGCAGGGCTAGTCCCCGGGCGTAGCGACGGGCTACGTCCGGCATCGGGGCCTCGCGGGCTCCCACGCCGAAGACCGTGCCCGGGTAGTCCAGCGGGCCCATGATGGCGCGGATACGGTCCCAGTCATCCGGCGGCACGAGTTCGGCGGGCTGTCCGCCCGCGAACCAGCCCATCGGGACCGCCGTCCCCGAGGGAACGACGGTATTGACGTAGACCACCGCGTGGAACTCCACCTCCGCGCCGGTTTCGATGCGGGCGCCGTTGAACACCACGGCGCCGGTCGCGATCCGGGTGTCTCCCTCGATCACGCACCCGGTCAAGTGGGTGTGCGGGCCGACCAGCACGTTGTCACCGACGCGCATGTCCTGGTTCGGGACGCCCCGGATGACGGCGTTCTCCATGATCACGCAGTTCGCCCCGATCTCCACCGAGCCGCCCTCGGCGGTGATCACGGCGCCGAACAGCACCCGGCTGTGCGGACCGACGGAAACATCGCCGGCGAGCACCGCCGTCGGCGCGATGTAGGCCGACTCCGCTACCTGCGGGCTCTTCAGCCGGTGCTCCACGAACACCGCGCCAGGCCCAACCACCCGAAGCGGAGCCGGGTATTCATCCGCACCCTTTTTCCATACCGGGTATTCGTCCGCGCTCATATTTCCATCACCCTGCGTCGCTTGCCGTGGGAGATATCGTATCTCGGCAGCTGATCAGCGACCATGGGTCATGGCCCGGGCCAGCAGGCGGCGACGGGCGCGGCCCGGCACCTCGCTCTGGTCCAGCACGCCGAAGCCCGGCGGCAGGAGGGAGGCGGGCTCGCCCGGGCCGACGCAGAATTCCGGCGGGAGGTCCGGATGCCTCCAGCGGGCCTCGGCGGTGAGGGCCTCCCAGGCCAGCAGGCCGCCGTCAGTTACCGCGCCCGCTGCTGTGCGGAAGACATTCGCGTCCCAGAAGCCGATGGCCAGGACCAGCGCGTACGAGCGCGGCTGGGGGGCCCAGGCGGACAGGTCCGCGTGGACCAGCGTGATCAGGTGATCGAGCCCGCGCCGCCTGGCCTCGGCGCCGAGCAGCCCGAGCGCGACCTCCGAGACGTCCACCGCGGTGACCCGGCGCCCCTGCTCGGCGGCGAGCAGCGCCGAGCCCGACGGGCCGCAGGCCAGGTCGGCCACTGCCCCGTCCGGCAGGCCCAGGGCCAGCGCCCGCACGGCCAGCGGATGACGGCGGAAGGACGGCACGAAGCCGGCTCCGTACTTCGCGTTCCACTTGATCCGGTCGGGATGATCGCCGGGCACGAGCCCGGTGCCCTCGGCAGACATGAACGTGGATACTACGGGGTAGGGTGACTGGATAGTTACGTCACTGAGTGCCAAAATAGACGATCAGGCTTGGAGTCCGGCGCGAGGGAGACCATGGCTAGCACACGCGAGTGGTTCGAGACGGTCGAGGAGGCGCGCAGGCGGGCGAGGCGACGGCTGCCGAGGTCGGTGTACATGGCGCTGGTCGCCGGGGCCGAAAAGGGCGTCACGGTGCAGGACAACCTGGCGGCGTTCGGCGAGCTGCGGTTCGCCCCGCCGCGGATCGCGAACCTGCCCGCCGCCCGGGACCTGGCCACGTCGGTGCTCGGGCAGGACATCGCGCTGCCGGTGATCGCGTCCCCGACCGGCGTGCAGGCCGTGCACCCCGAGGGCGAGGCGGGCGTGGCCCGCGGCACGGCCGAGGCGGGCACGGCGATGGGGCTGAGCTCGTTCGGCAGCATGCCGGTGGAGACCGTGGCGCAGGCGAACCCGAAGCTGTTCTTCCAGACCTACTGGTCGGGCACCAGGGACCAGATCACCCAGCGCGCCGAACGGGCCCGGCAGGCCGGAGCCAAGGGCCTGATCGTGACCCTGGACTGGTCGTTCTCCAACGGCCGGGACTGGGGCAGCCCGGCGATACCCGAAAGGATTGACCTGCGGGCCCTGGTGCGCTTCGCGCCCGAGGGCATCGCGCGGCCCGCCTACGTCCGCGACTGGCTCCGGCACGGCGGCCTGCCCGACCTCACCGTGCCCAACATGGCCGCCCCGGGCGAGCCGGCGCCGACGTTCTTCGGCGTGTACGGCGAGTGGATGCAGACTCCGCCGCCGACCTGGGACGACATCGCCTGGCTACGCGAGCAGTGGGGCGGCCCGTTCATGGTCAAGGGCGTCATGCGACCCGACGACGCGCGCCGCGCGGTTGACATCGGGGCGACCGCGATCTCGGTGTCCAACCACGGCGGCAACAACCTGGACGGCACCCCGGCCTCGATCCGGGCGCTGCCGGGCGTGGCCGACGCCGTAGGCGGGCAGGTCGAGGTGCTGCTCGACGGCGGGATCCGGCGCGGCAGCGACGTGGTCAAGGCGCTCGCGCTGGGCGCGCGGGCGGTCATGATCGGCCGCGCCTACCTGTGGGGGCTGGCCGCGAACGGCTCGGCCGGCGTCAAGAACGTCTTCGACGTGCTCCGCGGCGGCATCGACTCGACGCTGCTCGCCCTCGGCCGGTCCTCCATCGGCGAACTGTCCCCGGACGACGTCATCGTGCCCGCCGAGTTCAGCCGGGGCCTGCACAAATGACAGCGCATCAGTGACGGCCACGCCCGCGCAGCACCGGCAGTAGGGGCCGAACGGTCCGGCGTTCCGCGCACCCCTGCCACACCCCCACGCTGTACCCGGCGTCGTCGAGCAACCGGGCGGCCACGTACCGCGCCGGGTCGAGCGGCGGCCTGCGGTCGAGCCAGTCCAGCAGCGGCGGCGCCAGCACCAGTGCGGCTAGCGGCAGTCGCAGCCGGCGCACCGCGAGCGCGGCCGGCAGCGCGAGCGGCCACCAGGTCCTGGAGATCGCGCTGCCCAGCGGGCGGACCGCGGCGAGCGTCCCGCCGCCGGCCTG
>DAIOWL010000031.1:0-17717 GCA_036758545.1 Streptosporangiaceae bacterium
GCGCGGCCTGGCCGCTCGGCCTGGAACCCTGAGATCCCTGACCGCCCTGATTTCCCTGGGCGGGCTGATCCGATCCCTTGGTAGAAAATGCTTCCTTGAGCCGCCGGACCACGGGCGCCTCGATCGTCGAGGACGCCGACCTTACGAACTCGCCCATTTCCTTGAGCTGGTCCATGACGGCCTTGCTCTCGACACCGAACTCCTTCGCGAGTTCGTAAACCCGGACCTTCGCCACTACGCTCCTTCTCGGCCCAGTCCCCTGGGCCCCTTACCGGACCCCGGCCCGGGCAGAGCGTGCTCCGGGCCGGCCTCAGCCTATGGTGATCATCGCCGCGTGCTCATCGAGCGCTCATCAGCTTCTCGACCTGCTTTCCGACAGGTGTTCCTTCTAGCGTTAAAGCCTGCTGCCCAGCCTGGTTGTTCCGCCGCCGTAATGCTATTTACGGGGATTGTTCGCCGCAAAGGTACTCAGCCAGTGGTTCGAGGCTGAGCGGTCCCGCGGCGCGCAAGGCCCGGGGGAACGCCCGGCGCCGTCGCGCGAGGTCCAGGCAGGCGAGGCTGGGATGCACGTACGCACCCCGGCCAGGCAGCCGGGCCCGCGGGTCGGGCTGGATGACGTCCCCAGCAGCTACTAGGCGAAGCAGGCTGGACTTGGCCACACGCTCCTTGCAGCCTACACAGGTACGCATTGCGGGCATACCCGGGACATGCCGCTTGGCTCGCGTGGCCATGACATCGTCAAGTCTACCGCGTCCGCGGGTCTCCGGTTACGGGCGGGAACCGCGGTGGAGCCTAGCCCTATTCAGGGGCCTGCGCCGCCGGACCCGCGGACGAGGGCACGGCCGGCCCGTCGGCGGGGACCGCAGCGTCGGACCTGATGTCGATGCGCCAGCCGGTGAGCCTGGCCGCCAGCCTGGCGTTCTGGCCCTCCTTGCCGATCGCCAGCGACAGCTGGTAGTCGGGCACGATGACCTGGGCCTCCCGGGCCGCGGCGTCCACCACGTGAACCCGGCTCACCCGGGCCGGCGACAGCGCATTAGCCACGAAGCCGGCCGGCTCGTCGGAGTAGTCCACGATGTCGATCTTCTCGCCGTGCAGCTCGTTCATCACGTTCCGCACCCGGCTGCCCATCGGGCCGATGCAGGCGCCCTTGGCGTTGACGCCCTGCCGGTGCGAGCGGACCGCGATCTTGGTCCGGTGCCCTGCCTCGCGGGCGATCGCGACGATCTCCACCTCGCCGGCGGCGATCTCGGGCACCTCCAGCGCGAACAGCTTCTTCACCAGACCCGGGTGGGTCCGGGACAAGGTGACCGAGGGCCCGCGGTGCCCCTTGCGGACATGCAGCACGTAGCAGCGGATCCGCTCGCCGTGGACGTAGCGCTCGCCCGGCACCTGCTCGGCGGGCGGCAGCACCGCCTCCAGCTTGCCCAGGTCGACCAGCACGGTCCTGGGATCCTTGCCCTGCTGGATCACCCCGGCCACGATGTCGCCCTCACGGCCGGCGTACTCGCCGAAGGTCAGCTCGTCCTCGACGTCGCGGAGCCGCTGCAAGATCACCTGCCGGGCGGTGGTCGCGGCGATCCGGCCGAAGCCGGCCGGGGTGTCGTCGTATTCCCGCTCGGCGTTCCCGTCCGGGCCGGTCTGGATGGCCCACACGGTGACGTGCCCGCTCTTCCTGTCCACCTCGACCCGCGCCGACGACGAGGCGCCCTCCGACTTGTGGTAGGCGACGAGCAGGGCGTCCTCGATAGCCTTGATGGCCTGATCGAGCGAGATGTCCTTCTCGCTTTCCAGGCTGCGCAGCACGCTCAGGTCAATGTCCATCGCCGGTCGCTCCAAGCTCGGTTTGTGGATGCCCGAACTCCACCTGAATGGCACCGGCGCCCAGCGCGGCGTAGCCGAAGCGGCGGTGATCGCCCGCCACGTCCAGGGTCACCCCGTCGGCGTCGGCGGCGAGGACCCGGCCTGAGATGGATCCGGCATCGGCGGCGGTCACCTGGACCAGGCGTCCCACCGCACGGCGCCAGTGCCTCGGGTCGGTCAGCGGGCGGTCCACGCCGGGCGAGGAAACCTCCAGCGTGTAGGGGAAGTCGCCCATGACAGGCGCCGCGTCGAGCGCGGCGGACAGCTTGCGGCTGATCGCCGCGGCGTCGTCCAGGCTCACGCCCCGGTCGCTGTCCACCACCACCCTCAGCAGCCGCCGCCTGCCCGCGGCGCTCACCCGGACGGACTCGAGGTCCATTCCGGCGGCAGCGATCACCGGACCGATGACGTCCGCGATCCTGTCCTCTACTTCCGGCGATCCGCCGGCCGCCGCCTGCCGGGGCCGGTGCTGACCCGGCTGCTGCTGACTAGGCCGGGGCTTACGCGGCTGGCCGGGTTTGGGCGCGTGACGCTGGCCTCCTGGCATCACGAACCTCCTCGTCCACGACCTGCGGGATTGGGGTCTAGCCTATCTGGGGTTGGGGCATCTCGCGGATAGGACGGGCCCAACCCTTACCAAGCCCTTCAAACGCACGTGGTAGCTTGCCCGTGTGTCCGACATTGTGCCGAGGCGCCGGGTGCTGCTCGCCTCGGCAGCGGCGCTGCCGTTGCTCCTCGGCGCCGCAGGCTGCCGGTCCTCGGACGTGTTCACCGGCCCCGATCCGCTGGCGGGCCGCCCGCCCCTTGGTCACGACGTGCTGACGCTGCAGGCGGTGATCGCGGCGGAGGAAAACATGATCGATTTGTACCGGCTGGCCATTAGCGGCGCTTCGGGGACAACTCAGGCGCGGACGCTCCGGTCGCTGCTGGCGCAGCACCAGCAGCACCTCGTGCAGCTCAAGGCAAGGCTTATCGTGCCGCCGGGCGCGTCCGCATCGCCGTCGCCGTCGCCGTCATCGGCCAGCCCGTCCCCCCGGGCCAGCACCGTCAGCATCACGCGGCTGCGGGCGGCCGAGCGCGCGTCAGCGGCGGACCTGGTGCGGCGGCTGGCCACCGCGCCGCCCGCCCTGGCCCAGCTGCTCGCCAGCATCGCCGCCTCGGACGCCACGCATGCGACGGCGCTGGGCGGCTGAGGGCAGGCAGGCATCATGGCGAGCACAGGCGTCGTGGCCGCGCTGCAGGCCGCGCTCGCGGCCGAGAACGCGGCCATCTTCGGCTACGGGGTGGCGGGCGCCCACCTGACCGGGAGCAGCCAGGCCGCGGCCGAACGGGACTGGACCGCCCACAACCAGGCCCGCGACGCGCTGGCCGCGATGATCTCCGCGCGCGGGGCGGTGCCCGCCGCCGCGCAGGCCTACTACCAGCTGCCCTTCCGGGTGCACGACGCGCCGAGCGCGATCCGGCTGGCGGCCTACCTCGAAGACGGCGTGACCCGAGCGTACCTGGGCCTGGTCGCGGTCAGCGATCAGCGGCTGCGCCTGTTCGGCGCGATGGCCATGCAGGACGCCGCGCAGCGCGCCGCGTCCTGGCGCGGCCGCACGCTGGCCTTCCCCGGTCTGTCCCCGCCTGCTTCATAGAAAACGCCGGGTGGGTCAGCTGGCGAGCTCCATGACGGCGGCGGCGATCTTGAGTAGCCGGCGGTCGGCGCCGTAGCGGCCCACCAGCTGCAGCCCACTGGCAGCCCGGCCGCGGTCAGCCCGGCCGGCACCGAGACGGCCGGGTGCGCGGTCACCGTGATCCGCGAGCAGGACCGCATCCAGTCGATGTAGGTGGTCATCGGCTCGCCGTTGATCTCCGTCACCCACTCCTGCTCGACCGGGAACGGGACCACCTGCACCGTGGGCAGCGCGAGCACCTCGTACCGCCCGTCGGCCAGGAAGGCGCCGAACCGCTGGAAGATCTCGGCGTGCCCGGCCCGCGCCGCCGCGACCTGCTCCCCCGTCAGCGCGACGCCCTTCTCGATGTTCCAGGCCAGGGTGGCCTTGACCTGGTCGCGGTGGGCGCGAAGCAGCGGCGCCATCGCGGCCATCCTGGCCGCCCGCAGCACCTGGAAGACCTCGTCCGCGTCGGCCAGGGCGGGCGCGGCATCGGTCACCTCGCACCCCGCGTCTTGCAGCGACCGGCGGCACGTTGCGAGCACGGCCAGGACGTCCGGCTGCACCGGCAGGTCGCCCAGGTCGAAGGTCCAGGCCACGCGCAGCCCGTGCAGGGACGCCGGCCGCAGGCCGAGGAACTCGTCCGGCCTATCGGGGCGGGCCATGGGCAGCCCGGGATCGGTTCCGCACATCCCGGCCAGCAGGAGTGCGGCGTCCGGCGCGGTGCGGGCGATCGGGCCCACCACGCCCAGCGGGTCGAACGGGTCGCCGGGCACCAGGCCCGGGGTGGTGCGCAGGCCCACCAGGCCGCAGAAGGACGCCGGGTTCCGCACGCTGGCCGCCAGGTCGGAGCCGTCCGCGAACGGGATCAGGCCGGCCGCGACGGCCGCCGCGGCACCGCCGCTGCTGCCGCCGGGAGTGAGCCGGGTGTCGTACGGGTTCCTGGTGGGCCCGAATACCCGGTTGAAGGTCTGCGATCCGGCGCCGAACTCCGGCGTGTTGGTCTTCCCGATCACCACCGCGCCGGCCTGCCTGAGCCGGGCCACGTGCGGCGCGTCGAAGTCGGGGACGTACGAGGCGAACAGCGGCGAGCCGAAGGTGGTCCGGATGCCCGCCGTCTCGGCCAGGTCCTTCACCGCGATGGGCAGGCCGTGCAGCGGCCCGGCGAACGAGCCGCGGGCGGCCTGCGCGTCGAGCCCGCGGGCCGCGGCGATGGCCTGCTCGGGGGCGAGCGTGACGATCGCGTTGACCGCCGGGTTGGCCTCGGCGATCCTGGCCAGCACGGCGGAGACCAGTTCGGCGGCGGAGAGTTCCCTGGCCCTGATCAGCCGGGCCAGCTCAACGGCCGGGGTCGCGCACAGATCCATCCCAGCGGGCGGTCCCTTGGCGTTCAATTAGTCCTTAGGCAGCAACGAGGCCAGGACCCGCACGATCGTGCTGGCGGCCTGGTCGACATCGTCGGCCACGGCGATCCGCTCCGCCCACGACCACCAGAACCACCACATGCCGTCTTTACCGCAACCGACAAAGACATTCTCCTCGAGCGCCCGCGCGGCCGGGTTGACCACATACAGGCTGGGCCTGCGCCCCGGTGGCGCCATGAGCCACGCTTCAAGCCCGCGATGGGACAATTCGTCGGATAGTTTTTCCAGATAGACAGCCTGCGTCTGGTCCGGATCACCGGTCCGTTCGACTTCCACCGTTTATCACCGTTGTAACTTATAGGAGTCAGATGAGGACTAAATGTCGCCGCCTCTTCCAGGATGCCGCCGGGGCGACACCCGCGCAATGCACATCGGAAAATTCGCGGTCCGGGAGGCCGTCGAGCGGATCCGCACGCACGCTCCCCCCACCAAGACTGACGCATCAAGCCGGTTATCGGTTCACTATATGACCATTGGCGGCGTGGCGCAGTCAGGATGACGCCCGTGCCGCCGAAGGCCCGGCCATCGCGGGGAGCGGCTCCGGCAGGGGCTCGGAGTGCACCACGGTCAGCCGCGACACCGCCCGGGTGAGCGCGACGTAGAGCCGCTGGAGGCCCCTGGCCTCGGCGCCGGCGATGCGCGCGGGCTCCACCACGATCACATGATCATATTCGAGGCCCTTGGCCAGCGTCACCGGAACCAGCGTGAGCGCGGCGTCCGTCCCCGGCGCGCCGTACGCCAGGCCGGCCTGGTCCAGCGCGCGGCCCAGCTCGGGTACCTGCGGGTCGGCGGCGATGACGGCCACCGAGCCCGGCTGGGCGCAGGCCCGCCGGCACGCGGCGACCAGGGCTCCGGCGAGCGAGGCGCCGGGCACCCGGGTGAGGTCGAGGGCGCCGGGATCGGCGCGCAGCGAGGAGGCCGGCCTCAGCTCCGGGGCGATCACCGCCAGCAGCGTCGAGGCGTAGTCCAGGATCTGCCGGGGCACCCGGTAGCCGACCGAGAGCTCCCGCACCCCCGTGTCCGGCTTGCCCAGGTTGGCCAGCAGCGTCGGCCAGGACGGCGCCGCCCACGGGGTGGTGCCCTGGGCCAGGTCGCCGAGCACGGTGGCCGAGCCGGTGGAACACCGGCGCCCGAGCGCCCGGCACTCCATCGGGGACAGGTCCTGGGCTTCGTCCACCACCACGTGCGCCAGGCTGGGCGTCCGGCTGATCAGGTCGCGCGCCTCGTCGATGAGCACGGCGTCCGCCGCGGACCAGCGGGCCGAGCCGGGCCCGCGGGGCGGCGACGGCCACACGATCGCGGCCTGCTCGCGGGCGGTCAGCACCCCGTCGGCCGCCGCCTCCAGGGCCTCCGCCGAGGACAGCAGGCCGAACACCAGCCGGACAGCGTCAACTTTCGGCCAGATCGCGTCCACCGCGGCCCGTACCGGCCGGGACCGCCGCACCGCCTCGTGGGTGCGGTCGTCGCAGGCCTCCCCGGCGGCCTCCATCATGGTCAGGATGACGTGCGCGATCCGGTGCTCGAGCAGCTCGCGGGCCGCGCCGTAGCGGACGCCGCGGTGCCGCAGTTCGTGCACGAGCTCCTCGATCTCCCAGGCGGCCACCCGCCAGCGCCGCGAGCCGCGCGGCAGCACCACCGCGGCCGACGGCGCGCGGACCGAGGCCCACAGCGCCCGCCGCAGCACCTCCGCCATCCGGGCGTCACCCTTGACGATCGCGGCCGCCTCGTCGTCCGAGCCGCGGACCTGGACCGAGGCGACCAGCTCGCCGACGGTGGTCTGGCTGACATCGAGCTCGCCGAGCGCCGGCAGGACGTTGCGGATGTAGGAGAGGAAGGCCTGGTTCGGCCCGACCATGACCACGCCGCGCCGCCGGACCTGCTCGCGGTACGCGTACAGCAGGTACGCGACCCGGTGCAGCCCGACCGCGGTCTTCCCGGTGCCGGGCGCGCCCTGCACGCAGACGGTCTGCGCCGCGTCGGCGCGCACGATATCGTCCTGGTCGGGCTGGATGGTCGCGACGATGTCCCGCATCGGTCCCGACCGCGGCCGCTCGATCTCGTCGATCAGGATCCGGCTCGGCCGGGTGGCCCCGACGGGGGCCGAACGGTCCGGGGTGCTGTCCTCGGTACCGGCGAACAGCTCGTCCTCGTAGGCGGTCAGCTCGCCGCCGGAGAACCCGAAGCGCCGCCGCCGTGCCAGGTTCATCGGGTCGGTCGCGCTGGCCCGGTAGAACGGCCGTGACACCGGCGCCCGCCAGTCGATGACCGCGGGCGTGCCGTCCGGCGCGTGCACGTGCCTGCGGCCGATGTGGAAGCTGTGCCCGGCGATGCCGTCGTCCCCGGACTGCCCGGTTTCGGGGGGGCCGGCGTAGTCGAGGCGGCCGAAGAAGAGCGGGGTGTCGGGGATGTCCTTGAGCGCTTCGGCCCGGTGGTACAGCTCCGCCTTGAGGTACTCCTCGGAGACCGGGTCGCCGCCCATCGCGTGCAGTGACAGCACGTCCTCGCGCATGAGGTGGAGGAACTCGCGTGAGCGCCGCAATTCGTCGCGTTCTGCGGTCAGGACGGGGTCGCCGCCGGACCGTTCGGCATGATGATTTTCTTGTGCTCGTGACGCAGCCACAAGGTCGGGAACTTACCAGGCGGTCACGAAGAAGTCACGCGGTTTTTTCCTCGGGCCAGGCGCCGAGACCGCGCGCGGTGAGGAAGGCGTCGAAGACGAGCTCGGAGGCGCCGGTCAGGGCGCCGAGGTCGCCCAGGGTGGACGGCAGCAGCGCGGGCGGCTCCGGCCGGCGGAACCGCATCAGCGTCGCCAGGTAGCCGGCCTGGACCGCGTCCGGCGCGGCCTCGTATACCTCAGCGGCCAGCCCGGATAGCCCGACGGCCTCCGGATCCTGGGCGTTGACCAGCGCGCCGATACCGCGGCCGAGGGCCTCGGCCGCGCGCACCAGGGCCTGGCCGCAGCCGGGGTCGGTGGCGGCCGCCGCGATGACCTGCTCGGCGCGGACCATCCGGTCGCCCTCCTCCGGCTGGCCGACCGCGCGGAGCAGCCCGCGGGCGCCGGCGTCGAGCTCCCAGCAGCCCGTCGAACCGCATCGGCACGGCTCGCTGCCGCCGGTCAGCGGCATGTGCCCGAACTCCCCAGCCGAGCCATGGGCGCCGGTCACCGGCAGGCCCCCGGCCAGCAGCACCCCGCCGATGCCGGTCGCAACGTGCAGGTGCAAGGCGACCGAGACGCCGCGGAGCACCCCGCGCCGGGCCTCGGCCAGGCCGGCCAGCGTCGCGTCGTTGCCGGCCAGTACCGGCCCCGGGTAGCCCTTGTCCGCGCCGCCGAGGATGTCGGCCACGTCCACGTCCTGCCAGTCCGGCAGGGTCGGCTGCACCATCTGGCCCGCGCTCACCGGCGAGGGGACGGCCACCCCGATGCCGACCACGCGGTCGCCGAACTGGCGGCGGCGGATCTTCAGCCGGGCCGCGACGTCGGCCAGCATGCCGGTGCCCGAGACGGCCTCGCGCTCCTGGCGGTCCAGCACGGTGCTGCGCCCGGTCAGCTCGAAGACGGCCACGGTGAACGAGTCGTCCCGCAGGTCGACAGCCAGCGCGACGGGTCCGCGCTGATGCGCCGAGGGCACGCCGGTCGGACGGCCCCTGGTGCGCGGCACCTTGAGCCCGGCCGGGGCGTCGGCCGGGCTGCTCAGCTCCTCGATGAGCTGACGTCCGGCCAGATCCCTGACCAGCACAGTGGCGGTTCCCCTGGCCAGGCCGAGCTGCCTGGTGAGCTGGGCCCGGGTGAGCTGCCCGCCGCCGTCGTGGACCGCGCGAAGCAGCCGCGCGAGATTGTGCGCGCGCAACTCGGCACTCGTGGTCGCCGCGCCCTCGTCCTTCCGCACACTCCGATCGTGCCACGGCTGGTCCCCGCCCGGGCGCGCGGTGCTGGCTGTCAGGGCTACCAGTCCCAGTGGAAGCCGACGACGGTCGTCTCGGCGAGCCGCAGGTACCGGTGGACGGCGAACTGGCTGTCGAGCGCGACGCTTTCCCGCTCGATGATGGGGCCGTCCATCCCGTCCCACACCGCCCACACGACGTTGCCAGGCAGCTTGCCGGGATGAAACTCGACCCGGATATCCAGGTTCTCCACGAACGTCTGGACGATGCGGCGGAACTCGGGCGGGGGCGGCGCCGGGTAGTGCAGGCTGGCCGAGTACTCCAGGGTGGCCGTCTCCCCGGCCGCCAGCGGCTTGGCCAGGAGCATGTCCACGACGAATAGTTCGGCCGTGGGCTGGTACACGTCCCCGGCCAGGCCGCTGAATCCCTGCCCGACCTCGATGGTCAGGGCGCTGGTGTCAGCCCGGTAGGGCAGCCGGTCCACGCCGTCGACGACCGCCTCGATGACGTGGATGACCCGGTGCCGCTGCGGCAGCCCGTCCGGGCCGAGATAGTGATGATCGTGCAGGGCCAGCGTCTTGACCTGCGGAGGACCCAGTGCGCTGGCCAGGTCCTCGCGGATCGCCCGCGGGCCGGAGAGCACGCGCACGTGGGCCGAGCCCTCCCAGAGCTTCAGCAGCCGTTCCCGCTCGAACGCGTCGAATCCGAATGCGTCCGTGAACAAGGTCAGCGTGGCCTTGCTGAGCAGCTTGCCGGACAGCGCCCGCGAGGCGGTGTCCTTGAGCTGCCTGGGCAGGACGTCGACGTCGCCCTGCGCCCTCGGGTGCTCCCACAGATAGTGCGCGAGCACTTCGGCCACCGCGAGCTGGTTCACCTGCCCGAGCCTGCTGCGCTCGGCGTACTGTTCCCACCTGCGCCGGTACCGGCCGGGACGCAGGAGTAGCTCGCGCAGGTATGCCGCGGCCGCCTGCACACCGTTTGGCGTGGCCGAGTCTGAAGGCTTGAGCGGAACCACGGTCTCCCCAGTGGTGGCAGCGCTGTGATGGCGCTGAGAACTAAGCGCGACATATGCCAGCTATGGTATGCCTGTTCTCGTGGGGGGCGAGATCGGCATGGTGGACAAATTGGTTACGGAAGCCGGGCGGATGAGGGGACATTCGTCCTCGGAAGGGCCGCCATGACAACGCGGGACGGCGTGCAGGATTCCTGGCGCGGGCCTGCCGGACAGCAGCCGCACGACAAGGCATACTTCCTCAACCTGCTCGGCGACAGCCACACCGGCCTGGGCCGCCACGAGGCGGCTATCGAGGCGTACCGGCAGGCGGCGGAGGCGTTCAAGTCCCAGGGAGCCCACTGCTCGCACGCCTTGTGCCTGTGGAAGGTAGCGGAAAGCCATCTGTCCCTGGGCGAGCCCTGGCACGCCCTCGGTTACCTCGAGGCCAGCCTTCCGCTGCTGCAGGAGCTGGGACTGACCCGGCACGCGGCGCTCGCGCGCGAGCAGCTGGCGCAGTGCCGATCCGAGCTGGCCGGAGCGCTGTTACTCACCAAAGGTGAGCGATCCGAAACAGTGTCGCCGGATTTCCGCGACAAGGGTAGATTCGTGTTATGCCCGGGACCGACGGACAGACGCGCTGGCTGAGCGCTGACGAGCAGCAGGCGTGGCGCGCGACCGTCCACCTGTCCCAGCTGCTCATGCGCCAGCTCGACCGCGACCTGAACGAGCACGGCCTGAACGGGCACGACTACGAGATCCTGGTCGAGCTGTCCGAGGCACCGGACCACCGGCTGCGGATGACCGAGCTGGCCGACGCCACCAGCCAGTCGCGGAGCCGGCTATCCCACCAGATCTCGCGAATGGAGAACCGCGGCCTAGTCCGGCGGGACAACTGCGAGGGCGACAAGCGGGGCACGTTCGCCGTGCTGACCGCCGACGGCATGGCCGCCATCGAGCGGGTCGCGCCCGATCACGTGGAGAACGTGCGGCGGCACTTCATCGACCGCCTGTCGCCGCGTCAGCTCGAGGAGATCAAGGACGCCTTCGCTCCGATCGTCGAGTACCTCCGCAAGATCCGCGACCGCGACTAGCGCGCGCACCGCGAGGGGCCGCAGGCCCCTCCGGACGCGCGCTAACTACGGCGGGCACCACAGCTCAATCGGGGGGTCCCGGGGGGTCGTCCCCCCGGGCTAGCACAGCCTAGAAGAGCACGCTCATCAGCTGGCCGACCTCGGTGAACCCGGCCCGGCGGTAGGCCGCGCGGGCCGGGGTGTTGAAGTCGTTGACGTACAGCGAGACCAGCGGGGCGATCGAGCGGGCCGCCTCGACGACGACCGCGGCCATGCCCGGCGCGGCCAGGCCCTGGCCGCGGGACCGCGGTCGCACCCAGACTCCCTGCACCTGGCACACCTGCGGCGTGACCGCGCCGATCTCCGCCTTGAAGATGACCTCGCCGCCCTCGATCCTGGCGAAGGCGCGGCCGCCGCGGATGAGCTGCTCCAGCCGGGCCCGGTAGGAGGCGCCGCCGTCGCCGATGGTCGGCGAGACGCCGACCTCCTCGGTGAACATGGCCACGCAGGCCGGCCACAGGATGTCGATCTCGTCCGGCCTGACCCGCCGGACCAGCTGATCCGGCGGCACCACCGGCGGCCCCGCAGTGACCATGACCGGCTGCACCGGGCGGACCTCCCGGGCCGGTCCCCAGTGCGGCCGCAGCAGCCCCCACAAGGACTGGACCGCGGACGCCGACCCGACCACGGACGAGCACCGCCGCCCCTGGCGCAGCGCGCGGTCCGCGAAGGCCACGACGGCGTCCGGGGTGGCGGCGACGGGGACGAGGTTGGCGCCGGAGTAGCAGAGCGATTCCAGCCGCCCGCTGGGCACGTGGCCCCACATCTGCGCGCCGAGCCGGCCAGGCTCGAGGCCGAGTGAGCGGACCCGGGAACTGACGAAGACGTTCGTGACCGGATCCCGATCGCAGATGGCAAGCACGGCCCCGCGATCCCGCTCGTCGAGCAGCCGAACCGAGGCGGACCATGGCGGCTTCACCCGCAACATAGCCACAGCCTACACGGGGCAATCGCCGCGGAAATTGTCATCGTGGCCGTCCCTGCGTCACGATCCCGGAGTCGGCGCGGGCACGGCCGGGCAGGTGGCGTTCACCTGCCCCGGCGCCGTTGGCAGCGCCCCGGTGGCGAGGTAGGCGTTCAGGTAGCCCTGCACGCAGGAGTTCGAGGGCTGCTCCATGGACTGCCCGTGGTTGCCGCCGCCCTTGACCACGACCATCCGCGCGGACGGCAGCAGCTTGTGCGCGTCCTGGGCGCCCGCGTACGGGGTCGCCGGGTCCAGCGTGCCCTGCAGCATCAAGATGCCCGGCAGCCCGGTCCCCTTGATCTGCAGCGGCTTGGCCGGCCCCTTGACCGGCCAGAACGCGCACGCGGCGTTGAACCAGGCGTTGTCCCAGGCCTGGAACGGGGCCTTGGCGTAGATCCGTTCGGTGTCCGAGGTCCAGAAGGACCAGTTGCGCGGCCAGCCGACGTCGGAGCACTGCACCGCGTTGTAGACGGCGAACTCGTTCTCGCCCTGCTTGCCGTACCCCTGGTACTGGCTGATCAGCTCGCCGGCCTGCCCATCGTTCAGGTAGGACGACAGCGCCTGCGCGAACCCGGGCCAGAGCTCGTCGAGGTAGCCGCCCTGCAGGAAGGTGTCGTCGAACTCGTCGGCCCCGATGGTCCCGTTGACCGGGTGCGCCAGCAGCCGGTTGCGGGCCCGGTACCAGGCCGCCTGCACCTGCGCGGAGGTGCTGCCAAGATGGTACGTGCTGTCGGCTTTCGCCACCCAGGCGAAGAACGCTTCCATGCGGCCCTGGAAGGCGTAATCCTGGTCGACATTGTCGGCGTACCAGACCCCGGTGGGATCGACGACGCTATCCAGCACCATCCGCCGGACCCGGTCCGGGAAAAGGGTCGCGTAAACCTGGCCGAGATAGGTGCCATAGGAGAAGGCGTAATAGTTGATTTTCGACACGCCGAACGCCGCGCGGATGGCGTCCATGTCGCGGGCCGTGTCCTGGGTCGTCATATGGGGCAGCAGCCAGCCGAACCTTTTGCCGCAATCGGCGGCGTAGGTTTTCGCCCGGTTGATGAGTACCTGCTCGGCGGCGGGATTCGCCGGGATGTAGTTCGGCCGCGGGCCGTTGAAGAAGCCGGGATCGCAGCTCAGCGCGGGTACCGAGGACCCGACGCCGCGCGGGTCGAAGCCGACGATGTCGTACCGGGCGGCCACGTCCGGGCTGAGGCCCTGCGCCACCTCGGCCGCGAGCGGCAGCCCAGAGCCACCGGGACCGCCCGGGTTGACCAGCAAGACCCCCTGCTGCTGGCTCTTGGGCACGGTGGCCGGGACCATGTCGAGGGCCAGGCTGATGTGCCGGCCGCCGGGGTTGGCGTAGTCGACCGGGACGCTCAGCGTGGTGCACTCCGGCACGCCCTGCTGGGCCGCCTGGCCCGTGCAGGCATGCCAGTGCAGCGTGCTATGCCCGGGGACGACCGGCCCGGTCGCCGACGACGCGCCGGACCCCGCGTTTGCGGGCTGCGTGCTCCCGGCGGCCGGCGGGGCGGCCTGGCCGGAGGACGAGCCGCCTGCGGAACAGGCGCCGACCCCCAGGAGCGCCGCCAGGGTGATCACCGTGGCGGGAACCCAGCCCGTTCGGCCCCTGTGGCGGCCTGCAGCGCGGCGGACGGCCACGGGTGAGATCGACATGTCCCCCATCATGCCCGACAAGATCCAATGCATCGGGACCCGTCGGTGGTCAGGATGCGGCGCGGTGCCGCTCCTCGAGCGCCTTGCGGTACTCGGCCACCACGATGTTCGTCAGCTCCTCGACCGAGGTGTCCTTGCTGTACTTGTCGAAGGTGATCTTGCCGCCTTGCAGCAGGTTCACCCGGTCGCACACCGGGAACACCTGGCCGTAGTTGTGCGCGATGATGATGATCGAGATGCCCTGCTCCTTGAGGTCGCGCACCAGGTCGAGGATGGCCGCGCCTTCCTTGACGCCCATGGCCGCCAGCGGCTCGTCGAGCAGCAGGACCTTGGCCTGGGAGAACACCGAGCGGGCCACCGCGATGGCCTGGCGCTGGCCGCCGGACAGGCTGGCCACCTCCAGGTCCACCGACTTCAGGGTGCTGATCCCGATGGAGTCCAGCTGCTCCTTGGCCCGCTTCCGCATCGCCCTGTTACGCAGCAGCGGCCAGCGCACCAGCTCGCGGTTGAGGAACATGTTCTGGTACACGGTGAGCTGGTTGACCAGCGCGAGGTCCTGGTACACGATGTCGATGCCGGCCGCGCGGGCCTGTGTCACCGCGGTGAAGTGCACCTCCTGGCCGTTGAGCAGGATCCGCCCGCTGGTCGGCGGCTGGAAGCCGCAGATGATCTTGAGCAGGGTGGACTTGCCCGCACCGTTGTCGCCGATCAGCCCGAGCACCTCGCCGCGTCCCAGGTGCAGGTTCACGTCGACCAGCGCCGTCACCGCGCCGTAGCGCTTGGAGATGTGCTCCACCCGCAGGATGTCGTCGTGCTGCCCGGACGTCTCGTCGCCCACCGTGGCGCCTTCCGCGCCGACTCCGTCAACGGTCATTTCCTGGCTCCGCCCAGTCGGCCGGCGCTTCGCAGCCGGGTGAGGTAGGTGTTCGCGATCATCGCGAGAAGGATCGCCGCGCCCAGGATGATCTGGAACTTGTTCGAGCTGATGCCGCGCAGGTTGAAGCCGTCCTGCAAGATGGCGAGCACGAGCACGCCGAGCCAGAGCCCGATCACCGTGCCGGAGCCGCCCAGCATGGCCGTGCCGCCGATGACCACGCCGGCCAGGGCGACGAGGACCACCGGGAGCTGGCCGGCGCTCGGGTCGATGATGTTGTTCTTGAAGGCTTCCAGGATCCCGGCCAGCGCGCCGAACCCGGCGCACATCATGAAGTTGCCGATCTTGATCCGGTTGACCTTGATACCGGCTTCCCGCGCGCCGAGCAGGTTGCCGCCGACCGAGATCGTGTACAGACCCCACCTGGTCCGGGTCAGGATCACCTGGAAGATCAGGACGAGGATGCTAGCCCAGATGATCTCCGACCACGCCTCGCCACCAAACCAGCGGCCCAGGCCCAGCGACTCGGTAGGCAGGTTGATCTGCTGGGCGGAGGAAATCGTCAGCGCGTAGCCGAAGATGATATAGCCGCTACCGAGCGTGGTAATCAGCGACGGGACGCCGAAGACGGTGGTGACGACGCCGTTGATGCCCCCGATGACGACCGCCAGGATCAGGATCGTGATCACGATGGCGATGAAGGTGGGGATGCCGGAGTCGATGAAGAAGTGCATGACGTACGGCGACAGCATCCAGACGAACCCGACCGACAGGTCGATCTCGCCGCAGACCATCAGCAGCACCAGGCCGATGCCGATGATCACGTACGGGGCCATGTACTGGGCGATGTTGACGAAGCTGCCGTGGCTGACGAAGGCGGTGGTCGTCGCCGCGAAGTAGATGAACAGCACCACGGCGATGGCCAGGACGCTGGCCTCGCGCTGCTTCAGGAACATCGTGGCGGCGCGGCTGAGGACGCTCGGGCCGCCGTTCCGCGCGGGTGGGGCGCCGAAGGTCTCCGGGCTGCGTTCGGCAGTTTCACTCACGTCGCTCATCCCAATCCTGCCCTTCGCCCGAGGCCTGTGTTCCGGGTCATACCCAGGCGCCGCGGCGATTCACCGTGGCTCGCCGCCACCGTGAACCGCCGCGGGCCTTGCTATTTCCAGCGTGCCACAACTCGGTCAGACAGAGATCGCACCGGAGTGCTTGATGTACTTCTGGTCCTTCGTCGAGCCCTCGAACCGGCTGGGCGTCGCGGTGTACGCATCCACGTTGCCCTTGACCACGAACTTCAGGCCAGTGTCCGTGGTCGGCGGCGACACCAGGCCGCCGGAGAGCTGGAAGAGGTAGAGGTACATGGTGGGCAGGAAGCCCTGCAGGTACGGCGACTGGTCGATGGTGAAGGAGATCTGGCCGGCCTTGATGGCGGTCAGGGTCTGCGGCTCCAGGTCGAAGCCGCCGGCTTGCACCTTGCCGACCAGGTTGTTCTTCTGCAGCGAGGTGCCGAGCAGGGCGGTGCTGCCGCCGTCGACGGCGAAGATGCCCTGGATCTTGGACCCGTTCGCCTGGAGGAACTGCGGGATGGTCTGGGCTTCCTGCGTCGCCGCGGCACCCGAGTCGAAGCCCTTGTTGCCGAACATGACCTTCATGCCCGCCGCCTCGAGGGCCTGCGTCGCGCCGTCCATGCGCGGCTGGATGTTCAGCGAGCCGGGCTGGGAGATGACGCCGACGGCCGTGTCGCCCTTCTTCATCAGCGAGGCGAGCCGCTTGCCCACCTCCTGTCCCGAAATGAGCAGTTCCTGGCCGATGTAGGCCAGGCCGTTGGTGGGGTTGTCGCTGGCACCGTTCGCGTTGTAGGTGACCACGGGGATGCCCGCCTGCAGCGCGCTGTTGATGGGCTGGGTGAACGCCGTGGCCGAGACCACGGTGGTCGCGATGCCGGGAGAACCGGCCGTGACCGCGGCCTGGAGGGCCGACAGCATGGTGGAGTTCGTCGGCTGGGTGGACAGGGCACCCGTCCAGGCCGGCGTCGGGAGTCCGAGCAGCGCGGCGGCGTCGGCCATGCCGTACTGGGTCGGGGTGAAGAACGCGTTGTCCGTGACGTGGTTCACGAACGTGAACTTCCACTTGGGCGTGGACGGGAAGTTGCCCGCGGCAGCCGCCGCGGTCCCGTTCGGGGCGGCGCTGCTTGAGCTCGATGAACTGCACGCCGCGATGAGCGCCGAGGCGGCCGCCGTCGCGCTGAACAGGCCAGCCCCTTCGAGCAGCCGACGGCGCGAGGGCCCGTCCTTCATGTTCAGGGTCTCAATCGCTTCGTCGACTACCGGGTCGATCTTTTTCCTCATCTAAGGACCTCCATGGAATTTTCCCTGGGACGGGATACTCTCCCGAGCCAAGCCCGCAGCGTGCGCGGCGAGTCCCGTCGACTTCGTCGCGAGAGAGATAACGCGAAGAAACTCTTTCCGGATGTATGCTCCGGCGGATCGCCCAGCGTGACTGCACCGTAGCCGTTATGCGACCAGTATTCGGCGCGAACTAGCGAACCGCCGCTGACGTTAAGTCTGTCCATGATCAGCTGTCAAGGCACCACGCAGCCCGAAAATCGAACGAGCACGTTTCGATATCGGTCTCCGCATCGGCCTCGGTATCGGCCTCGGCACGAGCCCATACGTGCCCGGGCATGCCCGCCGTGTAAACGGGCAATCGCCGCCGTGAGCCTGGATTTTGCCGCCTCCCCCCTCGCGCCACAGCCGGACCGGCTGTATGGATCATTTCCATGGCCGTGCGAGATCATGCCTCACTGGTAACTCATCGCAACTGCAACCTCGCCAGCACCACAGTAATCAATTCATCACAGAGAAGAACATGTGCGACGATGTTAGCGCTAACAAGTCACTATATGGCAACGAACGCGAAACACCCTCGATACGCTCCGGGCTTGTTCTCGTGGTTGGCAACTCAGCGTAATCGGCAGAGGGGTTACTGGCTGTGAGAAAAGGTTTGCCGTGAATTGAGGGGTTGCGCTCGGTTTGTGCGCGCTTCGGGTTCGGGCTCGGCTTGCGGGGGCGCGGCTCGCGTTTGGGCTCAGGCTCGCGGGACCTCGAACGCCATGAAACCGGGGATCCACGGCGTCGGAACGCACTGGATCCGGGGTTTCATGGCGTTCCCGGGAGCCGGGAGTAGCGCGGGCGAGATGGGGTGCATGTAGGGGATGATGTGGGAGAAAGGTGGGGTTTGGGGGCTAGACGTGATATAAGGCGGGTGAG
>DAIOWL010000032.1:0-345 GCA_036758545.1 Streptosporangiaceae bacterium
GAGAACCTTGGCCATCGATACTCCTCCCAGGAGCCGTACAGGCTCCGCACTCAGATCCCGAGATCACGCTAATAGATCGAGTCGGCGGGCTATGCGGCTGGCTGCGAGCCCTAGATCGGCGTCCCGGCAGCGACCTCGGTGAGCTACGAGCCGGGCGACGCCGCCGACTTTGGCTTGGTAGCGGCCAGATCCGGCAGGGGGTCCACGACGGTGGCGTCGTGGTTGTAGAGCCAGGCGACGGCGTCGAAGGACCAGTCGGTTGATCCGGCGGTCATCTCGGCGTCGCGTTCCTGTTGTTCCGGGCCGTCGGGAAGGTGGAAGCGGGTCTTGTTGGCCGTGGACGTG
>DAIOWL010000032.1:355-8334 GCA_036758545.1 Streptosporangiaceae bacterium
CTGCGCCGGGTGAGCGGCCTGTCCATCTAGCTCAACCACCACCAGGTACGGCTGGTACTCGTTGTCGAAATACCGGGTCAGGTGGCCCGCCCGGCTTCGCGCCTGCCGGGTCGCGCGCGGGAGGCGCACCGTTTCGTACCGGCGCAATGCCGCGGCGGGATCGGGTCCGGTGCCGGCGGGGCAGGCGGCGAGGACCGCGCCGTCCTCGATGGCCTGAGCGGCTCCCTGGGCGAAGAACGGGAGCATGGCGTGGCAGGCGTCGCCGAGCAACGTGACGCGTCCGGCAGACCAGCGCCGGAGCGGGGCGTGATCGAAGAGCGCCCAGATGAACGTCTCGTCCACGGAGGCGATGATGGTGCGGACCTGCGGGTGCCAGCCCTCGAACGCCTCGAGCACGTCGGCGATGTCGCCGCGGTCGGTCCAGGACTCGCGGGTCCAGGTGTCCTGCTCGGTGATCGCCACGAAGTTGACCAGGCTGCCACCCGACACGAAGTAGTGCACGAAGTGCCGTCCCGGCCCCATCCACACCTGGGCGGTGATCTCCAATCGCAGGTCCGTCAGGCGTTCCGCGGGCACCAGGCCGCGGTAGGCGACGCAGCCGGTGAACCGAGGATGCTCCGGCCCGAACAAGAGCCCCCGCACGGCCGACTTGATCCCGTCCGCGCCGACCAGCACGTCGGCCTCGACGCTCGCGCCGTTGGCGAACCGTGCCTCGACCCGGTCCCCGCGGTCGGTCAGGCCGGTGAGCCGGTGCCCGAGGTGCACCCGCTCAGCGGGCAGCGCGCCCGCAAGCGCAGCTAGCAGATCCGCCCGGTGCATCTGATAATGCGGGAACCCGAACGTGGCCTCCAACGGCTCGGCGAGCGGGCTGCGCAGCAACGTGCGGCCGTCATCCCACCTGCGCTGGTGCCATGCGACCGGCTTAACCCCCGTCGTCGCCAACTCCTCTGCCCGCCCCAGCCAGTGGAGCACGCGCGACGCGTTCGGGCTGACTTGCACGCCGGCGCCGACCTCGCCCAGCGCCGCTGCCTGCTCGTACACCTGCACATCGAAGCCACGACGCAACAACGACAACGCCGCCGTGAGACCGCCGATCCCGCCCCCCACGACGCAGACCGAGACTTCCATACTGTGCTCCTCGTACGGCCGCCTGCTGGCGCCGGTCATTCACTGTAGGAACGGCGTTTCCCGCCTGTCCAGGTATGGCCACGCGGCTGACCGGACGGGCCCCAGTGATCGTCGAGACCAGGCAAATCGCTGACTGGGGCATCTGGGTAGACGGCAGGGGCGTTATCGAGGGCGCCACACCGAAGGCGCCAGCCACCATCTCTCGTAGTTATCCGCGCCGGGGAAACGCCGGGAAGCCGTAGCCAGCCGCATGATCCGCCTCCAGTCAGGAGAACGGCCCGGGCTTGACAAGCTTCCGCGCGGTCTCCTCATCGGTTGGCCCCAGGCCGAACGACGGGCATAGCCGGGCGATCCCGCATGCGCCGCAGGCGGGGGTGCGCGCATGGCAGACCCGGCGGCCGTGCCAGGTCAGCCGGTGCGAGGCCGCAGTCCATTCCTGGCGCGGCAGGAGCACGGCAACATCGCTCTCGATCTTGGCGGGGTCGGTGTAGGCCGTCCAGTCAAACCGCCGTGCCAGCCGGGCAAAATGGGTGTCGACCGTGAGGGCCGACGCTCCGAAGGCATCCCCGAGGACCATGTTGGCTGTCTTGCGGCCGACCCCCGGCAGCGTCACGAGCTCTCCCAGCGTGCCGGGGATCTCGCCGCCGAAGCGGTCGCACAGCGCCTGCCCCAGGCTGATGAGGGTGTTCGCCTTAGCCCGGAAATAGCCGGTCGGATGGATCACCGCCTCCAGCTCGGCCCGGTCCGCGGCCGCGTAGTCAGCGGCGGTGCGGTACCGGGCGAACAGCACCCGTGTCACCTCGTTGGTGCTCCGGTCGGTGGACTGCGCGGCCAGGATCGCCGCCACCAGCAGTTCGAGCGGGGAGGTGAAATCCAGCTCTAGACGCGCATCGGGGTACAGCCGGGCCAGCTCACGGTTGATCCGGCGCGCTCGGCGGACAAGCGCGGTCTGCGACGGCGCAGCCTGGTCCACCTCGCCAGCTTAACCAGAAGCCATCCGTTTTTACCTAGCGAGCTGAACGCCCGCATCATGCAGGCCTGGACGCCGATGCTGGCCATCGCGACCACGGTCTCATCCATCCAGCAGATGCGCGACGCCTTCGAGGGCGTGCTGGCTCAGATGCCTATGGCTCCCGAAACCCCGGTGCGGCCGACCATCGCCGGTGGCGTGGCCGCCCTCGTGGTCGGTGCGGACCCCGCAATCCTGTATCTGCACGGCGGCAATTATGTTCTGGGGTCGGCCTATGGCTACCGGCCCCTGGCCGGCCTGGCACTGGCAGTTCTGCTCAGCCTCAAGGCCGAAGGCGAGGCGATGCCCGCCGGGGCCGCGCTGCTGTGCCCCAACCTCGACCTGTCCGGTGCCATGCTCACTCCGAGCGCCGGCCCGCACCTGCTGGATGAGCTCGTCCGCATGTGCCAGGCCTACATCGCTGGGCATCCCCTGGAAGATCCCCGCGTGAGCCCCCTGCTCGGAGACTTGACCGGGCTTCCGCCCCTGCTGATCCAGTACGCCAGTGGCGACCGGGCGCGACCCGAGGCCGAGGCGCTGGGCAGAGACGCCAGGCACGCAGGCGTTGACGTGCGGGCGGAGCGATACGCGGCCGACACGCACGTTTTCCACATGTTCTTTCCGTTCTTGCCGGAAGCCGCGGACGCCGTCGGACAGGCTGGCGGCTTCCTTGCCGACCTTCTCCGGCCGGCACCGTCAGCCACCGCCAGCGGCGACGGCGAAGATCTGCCACCTGCCAGCTCTCGACCGCGACCATCACCGCGGCAGATATGAACGCCCACGGCAGATAGCAGTGCGGCGGGGCCGTTCGGGTCAGGCCGCGCCGCGGCCGGCGGCTCGCGACCGATTCTCGGTCCGCCGTGCAGCGTGCCGGGTTGGCTGCGCGTCTCTACAGTGTGGAAACCGACCCGGCGGATGTCATCGGCAGCCCGTGGCCTGGCCGGAGCGACCGTGGCGCCGCGGAACCCGCGCGGCAGGTGACCGAGCTGTTCCAGACGCATCAGCTGGAACTGGTCAGGCTGGCCGTGCTGATGGTCGGTGACCTGGCCACCGCCGAGGACGTGGTGCAGGACGCCTTCGAGCAACTGCATCGCCGCTGGGGCGCCCTGCGCAAGCCGTCGAGCGCCCTGGACTACGCGCGGTCGGCGGTGCTGAACGGTTGCCGGTCGGTGCACCGCCGCCGCCTGGTGGCTCGCAGGCACGAGCCGCAGATCGCCGCGTCGGCCTGGCGGGACACCGACACGGCGGCCGCCATCGCGCAGCGCACCGAGCTCATTGACGCCTTCCGGGCGCTGCCCAGGAGACAGCGCGAGGTGCTCGCCCTGCGCTACTACCTGGACATGAGCGTGGCCGACGTGGCGACGACACTGCACATCAGCCCGAGTGCCGTCCGGTCCACCGCCTCCCGCGGCCTGGACGCGCTGGCCCGCATCCTCCCGTCCCGCGCCGCGAAGGAGCCGTGACCATGCCCGGCATCGAGGAACTGCTGCGCGAAGAGCTGCAACGCGTTACGGACGCGGTTCAGCGGGAGCACCTGCGCCCGCTCCGCGCACCCGCGGCCCGGCAGCGCTGGCAACTGCGCCTGATCCCGCTCGCGGCCGCGGCCGCCGTGATCACGATCATCACGGTGGTGGCCCTGATATCCGGCCGGCCGACCACTCCCTCTGCGGTGGCACCGGCCGCCATACCGCGCTTCTACCTCACCGGCGTCGTCGCCAACGGCAGCCCTGGGACGCCGCTGCAGACCGAGGTGGTAGTCCGTGACTCCGCCAGCGGCCGGGTAACCGGCCGGGCGAAGGTGCTGTCCGATACCATGCCCGCCATCTTGAACGTCGCCGCCTACCCGGATGACCGCGCTTTCCTCATCGGCACCACCGAATGGGGGGCCAACGGCCGGCCGGAGTATCGTTTCTTCCGCCTGCGCGTCTCCGCCAGCGGCAAGCCCGGGCCCCTGACCGAACTGCGGTCTCCGGCGCTGCCCGAAGGCTATGGCGTGCAGGGTTTCGCGGTTTCCCTCGACGGCAAGCTACTGGCCATATCCCTGCTGTACAACGCGCCCAGCGGTACGCAATGGCATGGCGAGATCAGGGTCATCGACCTGGCCACAGGGAAAACCCGGACCTGGACCGCGCCGGTGCACGACGGGCACTACTTCATTCCCGGCCCGCCGTCCTGGGTGGACGGCGACCGGATGCTCGCGTTCACCTGGCAGGTCAGCAAGAACCTGACGACTACCAACACCGTGATGCAGGGGGTCAGGCTGCTCGACACCTCCGCGCAAGCCGGCAACCTGATGGAGTCTAGGCAGATTGTCTCCAGCCGGGCGGTCCCGGGCACCATCCAGAGCGCGCTGATCACCCCCGACGGGCGCAACGTCATCGTGGCCGCCTCCCGCGAAGTCCCCTCCGACGGCGGCCGCGGCACCGTCGTCGGGCAGATCTCCCAGGTGGACACGGCTACCGGCAAGCAGGTCCGGGTGCTCCGCACGCAGACCGCACGCTACACCGACCTCACCCACTTCGTCCTGGACGGCAGCACCGAGGTGTTCGCGCTCGACCCGGCCGGCCGGTATGCCCTCGCGCAAAACATGCAGTTCGGCTGGATGGACATCGGCGGCCCGGACCCCGGCCGGTTCACCCCCCTACCCGGCTTCCCAGCCGGTCACGAGGTCTTCTGGGCCGCCTGGTGACCGGCCCCGGCTACTCGCCGGTTCGGCACGGTTCAGGACCCGTAGCCTGCCGGAACAGCCTGATGAGTCACCATGCCCTACATTGTCTGCCCTGACGAAGCTGCCGGACTCGGTAAGCCGGCGACGGAGCAGGTCGCGACAGGAGGCCATGCGGTGACGTGTTACCTGCGCGCTGTCCGCGAATCTGCCCTTTTGCTCGCCATATCCGCCTGTGTGCTGGCCGACGGCCTCGTCTTGCACGGAACAGTGGCAGACGACGGCCCGCCGGTCGCGTTTCCGCAGCCAGCGGGCCGTTTCGCAGGTGATGGCAGGTGTTGGGTTCGAACCAACGTAGGCTGAGCCGACGGTTTTACAGACCGTCGCTCCTAGCCGAGTCATATGCCGCTAGCCTGCGGTTTATGCGTTATGAGGCGTGATTGGCGGCTGCCGCCGTCCGCTATGTGTCCGTCCGCTCCGAGTTCCGGAGCCGTCAGAGCCACGGACGCAGGCGCGGACGGCCACGGTCGGGGCTGTGGGAGCGGTGCGCTGACCGTCCCGACCGGCTTCTTGACCCTCTGACTTGCGATTTCAGGATGCTTGTGGATGGCCTCATGGGCTAGTAGACGCAGAGCCGTTGGCGCCTGGCAGGCATGATGGGGCGGTCTGATGGAGAGTCACCAGCGTCCTGGCCAGCTCGTCCTGGCCCATCTTGGTGGCCGCGAATGCTGCGCTTTGCGGGGGACGGTGTGCGGATGACGGTCGATGGCGCCCTAGTCACGCTGCCGGGGATGCGGCAGGTACTACAGTCCCGGTTTGTGGCGTGATCATCATTCATGCCGCGACCCGGCCGTCTACAGCGTGCGGGAGGAGGTCCATGCCGCCATCGGTTCGCCTGCCGGGAACAGCCGAGAGTATCGCGGCGAGCGGGCAGGAGCTGCGGTCCGGGCGGATCTCGTCGGTGGAACTGACGAGGACGGCGCTGGATCGGATCGAGGCGCACAACACGGCACTGAACGCGGTGGTCACGGTGACCGCGGAGCTGGCGCTGGAAGCGGCGCGGCGAGCCGACCGGGACCTTCGTGCCGGCCGTGACCGCGGGCCCCTGCACGGGATCCCGGTCGGGCTGAAGGACGTGATCGACGTCCGCGGAGTGCGCACAACGATGGGCTCAGCATCCTGCCAGGACTACGTCGCCACGCGTGATGCAACAGTGGTGCGCCGGCTGCGCCGCGCCGGCGCGGTCATGATCGGCAAGCTGCACACGCAGGAATTTGCCTACGGTGCCACTGGGGCGGACTCATTTACCGGCCCGGCTCGCAATCCGCATGATCCCGGGCGGATAGCCGGCGGGTCCAGCAGCGGCCCGGCGGCGGCTGTTGCCGCGGGCCTGTGCTACGCGGCTGTCGGCACCGACACCGGCGGCTCGATCCGGATCCCGGCCGCGCTGTGCGGGGTGGTCGGGCTCAAGCCGACTATGGGGCGGGTCGGCCGTACCGGAGTGTTCCCGCTGTCCTGGACCCTTGACCACGTCGGGCCCATGACACGTTCCGTGGCCGACAACGCTGCCATGCTCACGGCGATATCCGGCTTCGATCCGCACGATGCCGGATCGGTCCGGCACAAACTAGGAGACTTCGGCCCGCTCGCCGGCGCCGGAACGCGCGGGTGGCGGGTGGGGATTCCCGAGGCGTACTTCGAGCATCTGGACCCGGAGGTAGGCCATCAGGTCGGCACCGCGCTGGAAGCCTGGGCGCAGGCCGGCGGCACGATCCGGCCGGTAGCCGTCCCCGGGCTGGACAAGATCATCGCCGCTCAGCGGACCGTGCTGGCGGTCGAGGCCTATGCCGTTCACCGCGATCGGCTCCAAAGCCAGCCCGGACAGTTCCAGGAAACGGTCGCGCAGCGGCTCCGCGACGCTGCCGCCGTGCCGGCCTGGGCGTATGCGGAAGCCGCCCGGCAGCAGCGCCAGGCTCGGGAGGCGTTCGACGGCGCGCTGGCCGGGGTGGATGTGCTCGCCACCCCGGCCGTCGCGATCCCGGCGCCGCGAATCGGCCAGCTTGATGCCGCCACGACCGGACTGCCGGAGACCGTGCAGGCGGCCCTGACCCGCCTCACCGGCGCGACCAACTTCAGTGGCCACCCCAGCCTGACAGTTCCCTGCGGGCGGACGCAGCTCGGACTACCGGTCGGAGTCCAGCTAATCGGCCGCTACTGGGACGAGGCGGTGCTGTACCGGGCCGGCCAGGCACTTGATGACGCCATGCGCTGACCGGCCCCGTGGCCCGGGTGCCTGCGATGTCATCACGACGGGCGTTCACCGTCGATAAGCAGGCGAACGGCACGGAGGCTGACCTGGGCAGGGTCACCGAAGACGCCGCAGGAGATGAACGACTCGGCCCTGTCGGGATGCTCGTTGCCGGGAGATGGGCGCTTGCTGCTTGTGCCACCCTGCGCGGCACGGGACGGCCTCGCACCGGCCCGGCCCGGCCCGGCGCGGCGATGGCTGACGAGGCCTGCTCGCCGGCGGCCAGCCGCCGCCACCCGGTACGGCAAGCGCGACTGCACGTACCAGGCCGCCGTCGGACCTGGCCCGATGCGGATCTGCGGCTATGAGCCCCCCGTCCCATGAGCCGCAACCCGCAACCACCAGGCGGCGGGCCGCCCGGCTCAGCGGCAGACGCGGTAGCGGATGTGGGTGGCCTCCGGCGTGTCGATCACCCGGGCGATCTCCAGCTCGACCTGCGACGGCAAGACGCCGAACAACCGGAGCCCCCGGCCGAGCAGCACCGGGAGCTGGTGAATCTGCAGCTCATCCAGCACGCCGGCCCGCAGCGCCCGCTGCGCCGTGTACGCGCCATGCACCATCACATTGCGGTCCCCGGCGGCGGCCTTCGCCTGCGCCATCGCGCTCTCGATCCCGCCGGTCACATACGTCACCAGCGGATAGCCGGCCACCGAGGCAGGCGGCGGCCGGCGGCTGACCACCACGACCGGCACGCCGTGATGATTGCCCTGGTAGTGACCGGCCTGCTCCGCGGTACGCCGGCCCACCAGCACCGCACCGGTCGCCTCCATCTCGTCGCGCATCTGCCCGGCCGGCCCGGGCGGGCGGCCGGAGCCCCCGTCCGCTGCGGCGAGCCACTCGTGCAGCCGCATGAAACCGTCGCCGCCGGG
>DAIOWL010000032.1:8434-16532 GCA_036758545.1 Streptosporangiaceae bacterium
ACATGACACGCCCTGGACTGGTGGCCACAGGACGAGCCTGGCAGGGATCGGCCCTGCCGGAAAGATCCAACTCCATGGACGAAAACGGGACCAATTCCAGTTCACCGGCCAGCCCGATCTGACTGACCGCTGCGGCGCCCGCAGTCGCCGCTCAAGCACAGCGAGGCCGTATATCGCTCGATCTGCTCTCATTCTCAGCCGCGGCAGGCCAGTGACCTGGCTCTCGTGCAGCGGGTGGCCTGCCGTGCGGATGAGGGCAGAGCTGCGGACGCATGCTCGCGCAGGGGCAGTCACCGCCGGCCGTTTCCGTCATGCGATAGCCCGGATCAGGTCACCGTCCGCCCGCCGCACCGCCCCCAGCCTCCGCGCGCCACCGCACTCGCAGCGCGACTGAAGACCCGGCCAGCTTCCGCCTGCCGATCAGAGGGCGCAGCCGGGGCACCCCGGGCCGCCGCAACCAGTGACCCCCCGGTCCCGGGCCACGCCTTCCGCGACCCTTACTGCCACCGCGCCAACACTCACAGCCGTGCCCTGTGCGCAGCCACGGTGGGTGCACATGATGGTGTCGGTGTGCGGCTCGAAGGTGATGGCCAGAGGATGTGATAGCGGTCCGTTATCACGTCCTCCAGAACCTGCTATATATGGCTGGCGAGCGCGCCGGAGGCCGTTGCCGAGGCCAGCCACTGATGGCTACGGCACCGCGACGGCTCATGCCATCGCCGGCGGCGGGGCCTGGAGCCGTTACGCGACCGTCCGTGCTGTCGACGGCAGGTGAATACTGGATATCCACCTGCCGTCGACAGGTAGCCGCGAGGTTCTCTACATGGCGCGCCGGGCTTTATCTGCGTCGCTTCCGAAGGGGCTGCCGCATCCGGCTTCGACGTACTCACGCAAGCTCTTCGCGATGAAGTGGTCCCAGCTGCGAGTGCACATCTCGATGCAGTCCAGCTCTGCTGTCAGGCCGTGGTGGCGGAACTGGAGCTCCGACGCGTCGCCATCGACCGCGGTGATGGTGAAGGCCGGACGCGTTCCGACCCAGTCGGGGAGAAAGGGGCAGTCGGTGACGGTCCATCGTACCGATGTGGGCCGCGTTGCCTCATCGACATGTATCACGAGCGGTTCGGGGGAGTTCATGAAGAACCTGAGTTCGCCGTCGGCGTCGCCGGATCCCGTACAAGGGTTCCACCAGGCGGCGAGGCCGGAGACGGTGGTGAGCGCATCGAACAGCGCTCCAGGAGAGGACTTCACACGGATCGTCGTCTGATAGTCCGCACTCGCTCCCGCCGGCGTTGCAGGGGGCTGTTCGGTGATGTCGGTCATGTCTGCTCCTTTGCTGGTTGTGTTGGCTGGGCGCGTGCAAGCTGGCCGCTGTCTCATGCCTTGCCGTGCTCCTACCTCAGCGGTGCCTCGACGGGGTCGGGGGCGGCGGCGTGCTTTGTCTTCTGCGGCGTGACGGCCAGCTCGCTGAGCGCGGCCAGCAGCGCGAAGCCGGCACAGGCGGCGAGCGCCGGCCGGAAGCCGTCGGTGACGCTTGGGGGCGTGCCGAGGTGTCAGCCAATCCCGCTCGTCCTCCCGCAGCGGCCGCGTCTCGTGCGTTGGCTCAGGCATGTGCGTTCACATTGCGCGTCGCCTGATCGCCGCCTCGAGGTTGTCGAGCTCGTTGCCGCGATGGGCGCGGTGCTGCTGCGTCCAGGTTTCCTCGTGGAGGGGATCGATCGTCATAACCACGTTCGTGCGGTCACCGGCGGGCTCGATGTCGATGGTCGTCAGGTGCTCATACGGCTCGTGGCCGGGTACGAAGTCGATCAGTGACAGGTAGGCGAGGCGGGCCGGCGGTGCGACCTCGGTGAACGTCTTGCGCACCTCGATCGAGAGCGAATTGCCGGTGTCCCGCATGAACGCGACCTGTTGCGGCGCGGTCGCGGTCATGGTGTACCGCAGCTGACCGCCGGGCTTGAGCTCAAGCTCGCTCACCCGGCTTTCGAAGCCGCCGGGGGCAAACCACTCCTCAAGGCCGGCGGCGGTGGTCCACAGCTCCCAGATGAGCTCCGCCGGAGCGTCGTACGTGCGCTCCAGCCGCGCGGCGGCCGGGCTGGGCACGGGTTCGGTGGTCATCGATCCTCCTCGGTTGTGCCGCCTCCTCTCGGCGGGTCTGCAGCAGTGACGAACGGCCAGGCGCCGGACGGACACCACCGGCGCGGAAAATCTCCTCGGTGGTTGCTGTCCGTCCACGGCGACGCCGTTCGTCTGATACTTGAACCGGCATCGACCTGTGACTGGAGGACTCATGCAGTACGCGTTGCTGGCCTACGCCCCGCCCGAGGACACGGACCGGGCAACACGCCCGATTCCGGGCACCCTTGCCGCCCTGCTCGACCGGCCGCACGTCACCGGCTGGGCCCGCCTGCACGCTGAGGAGTCGGCGACGACGCTGCGCAACGACGACGGACGGGTGCTGCTGACCGACGGACCGTTCATCGACAGCAAGGAGTACCTCGCCGGCCTGTTCCTGATCGAGGCCAGCAACCTCGACGGGGCACTCGCCATCGCCCGGGAACTGCTCCAGGAGACCAGGCCCGGTACCGCGATCGAGGTGCGGCCCATCCTCGACGGACGCTTCCGTGGCGCTTGACGCCGTCTTCCGCGACCAGTGGGGCCGCGTGCTGGCCACCCTGGTCGGCATCCTGGGTGACATCGAACTGGCCGAAGACGCGGCCGCCGAGGCGTTCGCCATCGCTGCCGAACGCTGGCCAGGCGACGGGGAACCGGCCAACCCCGCCGGCTGGCTGGTCACGACCGCGCGTAACCGCGCCATCGACCAGTTGCGCCGCCAGCAGGTCCTGGCCGGCAAGACGACGCTGCTCGCCCGCGACCTCGAGGCCGGGCCACAGCCACCGGAGGCCCTCATGGACGACGCCGCCACCATCCCGGACGAGCGGCTGGAGCTGATCTTCACCTGCTGCCACCCGGCGCTCGCCCTCCAGACGCAGGTAGCGTTGACCCTGCGCACCCTCGGCGGCCTGTCCACCGACGAGATCGCGCTGGCGTTCCTGGTCCCGTCCGAGACCATGAGCAAGCGACTGACCAGGGCCAAGCACAAGATCCGCGACGCGGGCATCCCGTTCGCCGTGCCGCCCGATCACCAGCTACCCGACCGGCTGGCGGCCGTCCTCGCCGTGGTCTACCTGATCTTCAACCAGGGCTGGGGCGGCGGCCGCGTCGACCTCGCCGCCGAAGCGATCCACCTCGGCCGGGCGCTGGCCGGCCTCATGCCGGACGAGCCGGAAGTACTCGCGCTGCTGGCGCTGATGCTGCTGCACGACGCCCGCAAAACGGCCCGCCTGCGCGACGGGCAGGTCGTCCCCCTCGACGACCAGGACCGTGCCCTGTGGGACACGCGGCAGATCGACGAGGGCCGCGCGCTGCTGCAGCGGGCCATGACACAATGGCGCACCGGGCCCTACCTGCTCCAGGCGGCTATCGCGGACCTGCACCTGTACCAGCCCCGCGACTGGCGGCAGATCGCCGCCCTGTACGAGACGCTCGCCCAGCAGACCGGCTCCCCGGTCGTGGAGATGAACCGGGCCATCGCCGTGGCCGAGGTCGACGGGCCCGAGGCCGGCCTGGCCATCCTCGACCGCCTCGACCTCGACCACTACCGGTACTTCCACTCCACGCGTGCCGACCTCCTGCGTCGCGCCGGCCGGCACAGTGAGGCCCAGCACGCATACCGCCGCGCGCTCGACCTCGCGCAGACCGAGCCCGAACAGCGCTTCCTTCAAAACCGGCTGGACCGGGCTTAGCGTTGACAGGGTGTTCAGCGCTGCGGCCAGGTTGGGCCGGAAGGCGTCCGGGCGGGCCCGGGCCAGCTCCCGGTAGGTTTCGGTGGCTTCCTGGATCGCCGTCAGCGCTTCCTCCGGCCGGCCGGTCGGCCAGGACGTACTCGCCGGACACCTGACTCCGCACCGTGGACACTGACGGCTCGCTACAGATCGTGACGGATCGGCGGTCGAGGAGCACGCGATATCCGATATGCGCGGGCGCGTGAGCGACTTCAGGCAGCCCGGCGACCGGACAGATTGCGCCGTTCTACGCGGCCGCCGCGAGCCGGTGAGGACGCGGATTATTGGTGTGCTGACGAGTTGTCACCAAAGTGCGAACGGCGGCTGCGCGGCCTCCTGCTCGCTGAGTTCCAGCGGAAGTTCCACCCGGCCCATGCGCGCGGCCCGGTAGGCCGCGTAGATCAGCTCGAGTACCGCCCGGCCGTCCGCACCGGTCTCCTGCGGTATCGCCGCGCCGAGGACGCAGCTGACGAAGTGATCCATCTCCTGCAGAATGCCGGAGTGCCACAGTTCGTCGAAGATGGTGAACGTCCAGCCACGGGTATCGGGTGCCTTCTCGACGGCATATCCGTAGCCGACATCGCTGTACGTCGACAGGGACGAGCCGCGCATGAGGTCGGCATAAGTGATTCCCCGGCTTCCCACGATCTCGGCACGGTCGTCCATGCCGCCCGGCTTTGCCCAGCTCGCCTCGACCAGGCCCATCCGGTTGCCGTCAAAGCGGATTGTCACGATCGCGTGGTCCTCCGCCCGCGTCCGTCCGCCGTGCACGAACGTGCCCGCCTCCGCTGCCACCGTGCGGGCAGCGGGCTTGCCCAGCACCCACCGCGCGAACTCGATGCCGTGGCAGCCCATGTCCATCAGCACGCCGCCACCGGACTGCTCCGGGTCCCAGAACCAGTCCGAGTGCGGGCCGTAATGCTGCTCGGTCTGCCGGACGAGGTACACCTCCCCGAGTGCGCCCTCGTCAGCGAGTTCCTTCGCGCGGACGTACTTCGGCGCGAAGCAGATCTCCTCCGCATACATCAGCAGCACCCCAGCGGCGGCGCACGCGCTGATCATTTCGTCGGCCTCGCGCAGCGTCCGGGCGAGCGGCTTCTCGCAGATGACGTGCTTGCCGGCCTGGGCCGCGGCGACGGCGATGTCACGGTGCAGCGCGTTCGGCGCCGCGATGCACACCACGTCGACGTCGGGTCGGTCGGCTAGTTCGCGGAAATCGGTGAACCAGGCGGGAATCCCCCAGCGCCCGGCGAACTCCGCTGCGCTGGCCGCTGACCGCGAGGCCACAGCGCGGAGGGTGGCACGGGGCAGCCGCGCGAAAGCCTCCGCATGCGCTCTGGCGATGAAACCGCTGCCCACGATTCCGATGCCGACGTGATCCGACGTCATGAACTGCCTCCGCCGTGCTGGCATTATCCCGCCGACCGCATCGGACACTGCGCCGAGTGGGCCGATCTGCCGACCGTACCGGACGCCGCCAGTCCCCGACAGGTGACCGCCCCGCGCTAATCGGCGCGGGTCCGTCACGATGCCAGGCTGGGCGGTGCCGCGAGAGCGCGGCGGTCTCTGGTGCCATCGGCCGGGTGAGCACTTCCTCGGCGGGCGGTACTTCACGGCCCCGGCCAGCACCGCTACATGCTGGGCGATCCTCGGTACCAGACCGAGATTATGGGTGGCGAACCTCAGCGCGAAGCCCTGCCGCCGCAGATCGTCGGGCAGTCGCACGATGACCGTCTTGACGGTTCCGGACTAACTCGCGCTGGTTGGCGTCCAGTGCGCAAGTCACCGCCTGAGCCGTTATGAGGTCCTCCGGGTCTGCGTCGGGGCCGTGCCCGAACAGGCCGTCGGCACGCACGCGTGGCACGAGATCACGTCGGCATGTACCTCTCGAACCAGGTCACGAGACGGGTCAGGTAATCAGTGACGGCCGGGAACTGGCTGACGCCGTGTCCTTCCCCGGGGTAGATCACCAGTTCGGAGTCGACGCCATGACTGATCAGTGCCTGGTAGAACTCCCTGGCCTGGCCGACCGGCGTGCACCGGTCCTTCGCGCCCGCCGTGAGCAGGGTCGGCGTCCTGGCCTTGCTCGCGTGCATAACCGGACTGCGTGTGTGCACCTGGTTGCCGATTTCCTCGGGATCTGCGTTGTCCAGGAACCACAGTCCCCAGCGGGGGATGTTGGTCGTGAACGTGAAGCTGTACCACTCAGTCACCGGAGAGCCGGCGACGGCGGCCTTGAACCTCTGGTCCTGGGTCACCAGCCAAGCCGACATGAACCCGCCGTAGCTGACGCCCATCGTGCCGATCCGCGCCGGATCGACGATGCCGCGCTCGATCATTGCGTCGATTCCCGACAGGTAGTCGTGGGTGTCCGCGCCGCCCATGTCGCCGACGACCATGGCGGCGAACTCCTGACCCCGCCCGGCGCTACCGCGGGGGTTCGGGAGCAGGACAGCATATCCGCGGGACACCAGCAGGGGTACCGCGTAGTCACGCATCGTCCAGCTCCGCTGGTAGGCCCCGATCGGCCCGCCGTGGACGTGCAAGACCAGCGGGAACGGCCCGGCTCCGGGAGGCGTGCACAGGACTCCTTCGATCGCTGTCCCGTCGGGTGCGCTCCAAGTGACGTTCGTCGCCGAGCCCGCGGCCGATCGGATGTAGTCGGTACCGGCATGGGCCAGGGAGGCCAGCACCTGTTCGGTGCCGGTGCCAACGATCGCGATCTGCTGCGGAGTGTCGTAGTCGTCCCGGACCACGACGACCCGGCCGTCGGACGTGAAGGCGCCGGCCGGGTAGAACCAGCTCGCCCACGACTGTGCGGACGCGACCAGTTCCTTGGCGGTGATCGACTCCGGCAGGGGTCCCTTCCCGGCATCGGCGATCCCGGCCACGCTGTCCAGGTGGCGCTGGCCGATGTAGCCGAGCCGCGTTCCGTCGATCCACTGGACCGCGGTGACATCCGCCCCGGCGGTGTCTACGGTGCACCTGGTGCCGGCCACCAGGTCCAGCAGGATCAGGTCACCCGCCACGATCCACCGGTCGCTGCATACGGCTTCTACCACGGCGGCCCTCGAACCGTCGGACGTCCCGGCAGGAAGCCCGAGCTGGACGTCACTGCGGAGCAGTTCGATCATCTCACCCGTCGAGATGTCGAGCCGGCTGAGCACCGCGGAGTACCAGTCGTCCTCGCCGGGCTGTTCGCTGGTGATCGCCAGCACATGCCCGGAACTGGACCAGGCCGCCTCCCAGACGTTCAGCCCGTCGGGCGAGACCCTGGCGAGCTCGCCGGAGGCCGGGGTGTAGAGCCACAGGCCGCGCCAGGCATCCTCCGGCGTGCTAGTTTCGACCTCCGGGTACCAGGACGGGAGCCCGGACTCGCCCGAGCCGACCGTTCCCGATCCCTGCGCGTCAGCCATCTCCGCTCCGAACCCGGCGACCCCTAGCAGGATCCGGGTGCCATCCGGTGACCATGCGAGATACTCGACCGAGCCGGGGACAGCAGGCGCTGGCCGGGCCTCGCCGAGCTGCCCGTCGGCCAGCAGGTAGAGCTGGAACATCCCAGCCTTGGCCCGGTCGGACAGGAAGGCCAGGGACGACCCGTCCGGCGCGAGCCGGCCGGCCTTGGCTGACCCGCCACCGGAAGTAAGCGCGCGCAGCGCGCTGTCCCGCACCTCGTACAGGGCGGTGCGTGGCAGCCCCTCTAGTTCGTCATAGACCGATCCGGTCACCACGATGCGGCTGGCGTCGGCCGTCGTGACGAGGTCGGTGACATGGTGCGGCCTGCCGAAAGCCGGCTCGTGCAGCCGCCGGAGATGCTCGGCGACCGCCGCATACTCAGGGGATTCCCGCAGGTCTTTGCGCATAGTACGGGATGATCTCATGCATTAGCCGGGTGCCTCTATCAGCGGGCAGCCCCCGGCCGGCGCGGGTCCCGGGACGCGCGCGGGATACCTCTTGCGGCGGCGCTTCGGTGCAGCGCCGCGGCGTGCGGCCCAGCAGCGCCCGGGGGGCGACGACGGCTCAATCTGGCGCGTCGTTCTGGCTCGTGGCAATGCACTGGGGGACGATAACCGAATAGGTGATCTGTACTTGAGTATCGATGGCCTACGTAAATGGTAGGAATTCCTAATCGATATGCACCGAATGTCTGGTTGCCGCGCTCGCCGGATGTTCGCTCTCAGTAACAGGGCCCTGTCAGCCCGGCCGTGCGGGCGAGCGAGCAGGTCGACGGGTGGCCGCTGCGCGCCATGAGCATC
>DAIOWL010000032.1:16542-17499 GCA_036758545.1 Streptosporangiaceae bacterium
GGCGCCCGCCCGCCGTTGTACCGGGTAGGGTCGGGGGCTGGCGCGGTGGCGTTGTCCGGCGTGAGGTCCCGCAGCCACTTTTCCCCGGGTTTCCCCTGCGGGCCGCTTCACTGCGGTGACCATGACCGGGTGCTCCGTTTCCAGCCCCCGCCGCATCGAACCGTGCATGCGGTTCTCCCGCACACGGCTCACCGACGCCGTTCACCCGGCGGCATTCGGCTTGACCCGCCAGTCCCGGAAGGGATAGGGGGCGACGACGATTCCCGACAAGGTGATCAGTCCGAGCTGGCCCGTGGCCCGGCGGGCGAGGACCGCCCAGCCGAATCCCCGGGACCGGCGGGAGCGCCTGGCGATGAACAGCGCCAGCCGCATCCGCGCGTAGTGGCTGATCTTGGCGAAGCGGTCGGCGGAGTTGCCGAACCGGAAGTAGGCGGCCCAGCCGCGCAGGAACCGGTTCAGGTCTTCCGCGATCAGCTCCGGCCATAGCAGCAGCCGGGACCGGCGGGTCAGTTCCCTGATCCGGTCGCGGGCGTGCTGCATGGCCTTGTCCGAGGGCCAGCGGGCCAGGAACGCTGCTGGTTTCTTCCCGTGCAGCCCCCGCGAGCGCACCATCCGGTGGTGGAAGCCGAGGAAATCGAACCCCTCGCCTCCCTCCTCCAGGTGCACGATGCGGGTCTTGGCCGCCTTCGGCTCCAGGCCGAGCCCGGCCCGCACGGCGGTCAGCCGCGCCAGCGCGGCCTCGGCCTGGCTGCGGGACCAGCACATCACGACCAGGTCATCGGCGTACCGGACCAGGACTCCATCACCGTCGTCCCATGCCCGGTCCAGCCGGTGCAGGTAGACGTTGCACATGACGGGGCTGAGCACCCCGCCCTGCGGGGTCCCGGCCACGGTCCGCCGGACCTGCCCGTCCTGCATCACCCCGGCGCGCAGCATCACGCGCAGCAGCTTCAAGAC
>DAIOWL010000033.1:0-7217 GCA_036758545.1 Streptosporangiaceae bacterium
CGCGGACCGCGGCCGGGGCTGTGCGCGACGTGTCCGCCGCCAGCACGGCGCCGGACGAGCCGGCCGCGACCGCGGCGGAGGTGGCGATCAGCCCGGCGGCAGCGGCGGCGGCGATAACCGCGGCGGCCCGGCGGGCGGTCTTCGGGATCATGGTGAGGTACTTCATGGTCGATCATCCCGTTATGGCCTGGGATCCGCTGTTTGCGGCGTCCTCTGCCCTTTAAGACTGCGATGACCGTCCTTCGGTTGGATCCTGGCCGAAGACGCAAAACGGTCGGGCAGACTAGTGCGGTGACAGGACGGGCAGAGCTCACGCGGCGGGCACGGGCGCACGGGGTGGCGGTCTCCTACCAGAACTGGCGCGGCCAGCACGTCGAGGTGCCGGACGAGACGCTGGCCGCGGTCCTCGCGGCTCTGGGGGAAAACGGGGCGCCAGCCGCCCGGCCCGGCCCGGTGGGCGCCACGGCACCGTTCCCTCGACGCAGAGGCTGGGGCTTCGCGGTGCAGCTGTACTCGGTGCGCTCGCGCGCCTCCTGGGGTCACGGTGACCTGCGCGACCTGGCCGACCTCGCCGCCTGGAGTGGTGGTGACCTGGGCGCGGACTTCGTGCTGGTCAACCCGCTGCACGCGGCCGAGCCGCAGCCGCCGGTCAGCCCGTCTCCGTATCTGCCGATGAGCCGCCGCCAGATCAGCCCGCTCTACCTGCGGATCGAGGACATCCCCGAATACCAGAAGCTGGGCGCCGGGGACCGGGCCCGGGTAGAGGCGCTGGCCGCGCCGCTGCGGGCGGCCAGCGGCACCGCGGCGCTGATCGACCGGAACGCGGTCTGGACCGCCAAGCGCGCCGCGGCCGAGCTGATCCGCACGGTGCCGCTGACCGCGCGCCGCCGGGCTGAACTGGACGCGTTCCTCGCCCGTGACCGCCGGGCCATCGGGGACTGGGCCACGTGGTGCGCCATCGCCGAGGTGCACGGTCCGGACTGGCGGTCCTGGCCCGCGGCGCTGACCGACCCCGGCTCGGCCGGGGTCACCGAGCTCAGGCGGGAACTGGCCGACAGGATCGCGTTCCACGAGTGGCTGCAGTGGCTGACGGCGGAGCAGCTCAGCGCGGCACAACAGACGGCCAGGCAGGCCGGCATGAGCATCGGCGTGATCACCGACCTCGCGGTCGGCACGCATCCGGGCGGCGCCGACGCCTGGGCCGCGCAGGACGTGATCGTGCCGGGCATCAGCGTGGGCTCGCCGCCGGACGAGTTCAACCAGCTCGGCCAGAACTGGACGCTGCCGCCGTGGCACCCGGGCTGGCTCGCCGCGCAGGCGGGCCGTCCCCTGGCCGAGCTGGTCGCGGCCTGCACGCGCGGCTCGGGCGGCCTGCGGGTGGACCACGTCATGGGGCTGGCCCGGTTGTGGTGGATACCGGCGGGAATGTCGCCGGAGCAGGGCACCTACGTGCGATACGACCACGAGCTGACGGGCGGCGTGCTCGCCGCCGAGGCGGCGCGCGCCGGCACGGTGGCGATCGGCGAGGACCTCGGCACGGTGGAACCCTGGCTGCGGAAGTACCTGGCCGAGCGCCGGGTGCTGGGCACCTCCATGCTGTGGTTCGAGCGGCGGGCGGACGGCACCCCGCGCCGCCCGGGCGGATGGCGTCGCGGCTGCCTGGCCATGGTCGGCACCCACGACATGCCGCCGGCCGCGGCGTTCCTCACCGGCGAGCAGGTCACCATCCGCGCCGAACTTGGCCTGCTGACCCGGCCTGAGGCCGAGGAGCGGGCCGCTGCTCAGGCGGAGCTGGCGGGGTGGCTGGCCATGCTGGCCCGCGAGGGCCTGCTGCCGCGGGCAGGCACGCCGTCGCCGCAGGAGTTCACGGCCGCGCTCTACGGCTTCCTGACCCGGACGCCTGCCGTGCTCATCGGGGTGTCGCTGGCCGACGCGGCGGGCGAGCGGCGGCCGCAGAACATGCCGGGCACGGTGGATGAGTATCCCAACTGGCGAATCCCGCTGACCGGGGCCGACGGCCAGCCGGTGCTGCTCGACGACCTGCCCGCGCACGCCGGGGTGCGGGCCGTCGCGCGCGCCGTGTCCGGCGGCCTCGAACCGGGCGGGGTGGGATAGAGTCCACGCGTGACACGTGACGAACTGGAAGCCCTTTCCTCGCACGAACTGCACCACCTCGCCGTGCGCCGGGCGCTGCACCACGTCGACGTGGAGTTCTTCTGGGAGCTGCTGCGCACCATCCCGGCGGCCGAAGCCTCCGAGGGGCACCTGAACGAGACCGGGCGGGACGTCACCCATCTCTCCGTGCTGCTCGACGACGCGATCGACTCCGGCGAGGGCGACGTGGCCGAGGCGCTGCGCCCGCTCTACCTCGACTACCTGGAAAAGCACGGCGTCGGCAGCTGAGCCGGGGCGGTTCACCCGGACCGTTCGGGCCGATAAATGGCGAACGCGGGCCGGGACCTGCCTACGGTCCCGGCCCGCGCGGGCCTGGTCTCTTACTCGTTCTTGTCGAGGACGCCCTCGATCTCGATGGTGATCGCGACCTTCTCGCTGACGATGACGCCGCCGGTGGCGCCGGGGATCGGGCCGTTGTAGCTGACGCCGAAGTCGTTCCGGTTGATCTCGCCGCTGGCCGAGAAGCCCGCCCGGGTGCCGCCGAAGGGGTCCGGGCCGAAGCCGTTGATCTCGAGCTTCAGCGTGACGGGCCGGGTGACGCTGCGGATGGTGAGCTCGCCGTCGAGGCGGAAGTCGTCACCGTCCGGGCGGACGCCGGTGGAGCGGAACGTCATCGTCGGGTGCGACTCGACTTCGAAGAAGTCGGCGCTGCGGATGTGGTTGTCCCGGTTGGGCTCACCGGTGTTCACCGAGCTCAGGTCGACGGTGGCGGTGACGCTGGACTGCAGCGGGTCCGGCGCGGTGACGATGGTCCCTTCGAACTTGTCGAAGCGACCGCGGACCTTGCTCACCATCATGTGCCTGACGACGAAGGACACCTCGGAGTGCACAGGGTCGATCGTCCACGTCCCGGCGACGTAGCCGGGAATCTCCACGGCAGTCTCACTCATATTTCCTCCAGGTAGAAGCTTCTTTGTCGTACGCGACTTTACTCGCGTGTGTTACTTCCTTATAGTAAGTATAGATTAGTTGAAGCGTCAAGCACTAGGACATCGCAGCTCAGGGAAGTAACCTGGTGTGATACCAGGGAGGGAGTGTCGTGGAATCCGGGCCAGCCGACCCGGAACGCGAGCCGTGTGAGGCGGCGTGCGATCCGGCGGGGAACGGTGAACCGGGGCCGGCCGGCGAGCCTTCGAGTTGCCGCGCGCGAGTGGTACTCCAGCGCGTCGGCGACAAGTGGTCGATGTACGTCATCGACCTGCTAGGGCAGGGCACGATGCGGTTCACCGAACTGCACCGCGGCATCGACGGCATCACCGCCAGGATGCTCACCGTCACGCTGCGCGGGCTGGAGCGGGACGGCATCGTGACCAGGACCATTCACCCGGTCATCCCGCCGCGGGTCGATTACGCGCTCACCCCCATGGGGCGCACCCTGCTCGCCACCATCGGCCAGCTGGTCGCCTGGGCGGACAGCCACCTGGACGAGATCGACGCGGCCCGGGCCGCCTACGACGCCCGGCAGCCGGCCGAATAGGCTCGCTCGGGTGAGCGAGCAGACCACCCCGGATCACCCGAACCGCGCGGCGGACGAGGCCGAAGCCGCGGACAGGCTGCGGCACGGCTCGTCGTTCGGCGCCGCCGCCGCGGCCTACGCCGAGCACCGCCCCGGCTATGCCGAGGCCGCCGTCCAATGGGCGCTGGAGCCGGTCCGGGACCGCCAGCCGGTCCGGGTCGCCGACATCGGCGCTGGTACCGGCAAGCTGACCGCCACGCTGGCCGGCCTGGGGGCCGAGGTGACCGCGGTGGAGCCCGACCCGCAGATGCTGGCTGAGCTGCGGCGGGCGATGCCCGCGGTACGTTCGGCCTCAGGGAGCGCGGAAGAGATCCCGCTGCCCGACGCCAGCCTGGACGCCGTCCTGGCCGGCCAGGCCATGCACTGGTTCGACATGGACCGCGCACTGCCTGAGATCGCCCGGGTGCTCCGGCCGGGCGGCGTGCTCGCCGGGCTGTGGAACGTCGACGACGACCGGGTCGGCTGGGTCGCCGGGCTCTCCGAGATCAGCAAGCGCAAGTCCAGCGTCACGCTGACGAGGTGGCGCGACGGCGAGGCTCAGTTCCGGCAGGAGCGGCTGCTCGGAGCCGGCTCGGACCGGTTCACCGCGGCCGACGTGGGCGAGTTCGGGCACGGGCAGGCCCGCACCGCCGATTCGCTGCTGGCCACCATCGGCACGCACTCTCACGTCCTGGTTATGGAGGAGGCCGAACGGGCCCGGCTGCTCGCCCGGACCGGCGAGTTCCTGCGCAGTCAGCCGGAGACCGCGTCCGGCGAGTTCACGCTGCCGATGGTCACCGTGGTGCTGCGAGCACAGCGCCGCTAGCCTCCGGGCTGCCGGCTGCGCCGCTGCTGACTCGCGCGACTAGTTCGGGCTTGAACACGATGCGGCGGTGCTCGTGCTGGTCGGGCCGGTCGGCCTCGTCGAGCAGGAGCTCGGCGGCGGCCCGGCCGAGCTGGTACTTGGGCTGGCGCACCGAGGTCAGCGGGACCGCGGCGTCGGCGGCGAATTCGATGTCGTCGTAGCCGACGACAGCGAGGTCGCCGGGCACGGCCACCCCGGCCTGGCCCAGCCGCCGCAGCAGCCCCAGGGCGAGCATGTCGTTGGTGCCGAACACCGCGGTCGGTCTCGGCCCGCGGCCGAGCAGTTCGTCGGCCGCCGCCGCGCCGGCCCGCGCGTTCATGGCGGGCACGGTGACCTCGGTGAGAACGGCGGCGGGATCCAGCCCGGCCCGCTCGACCGCCCGGAGGGCGCCGCGGCGCCGGTCGGCACACTGACGGATCGCGACCGGCCCGTTGACCAGGGCGATGCGGCGGTGCCCGAGTCCGAGCAGGTGGCTGACCGCGATCTCGCCTCCGCGGCGGTCGTCGACGGCGACCGAGCACTGGCCGGCCGAACCCGGCCGGTCGAGCAGCACCACGGGAGTGCCCCGCTCTCGGATCCGGCGCAGCTCGGGCGCCCGGCCGTGGACCGGGGTGATGAGGATGCCGCGCACCCGCTGCTCCTCGAGCACGCGCAGGTACCTGCGCTCCTTGTCGTCCGCCTCGTCGGAGTTGCACAAGATCACGGCGTAACCCGCGGCCTGAGCGTAGTCCTCGACGCCGCGCGCGACCTCGGTGAAGAACGGGTTGGTCACGTCGAGCACGACGAGCCCGAGACAGCGGCTGCGGCCGGCCCGGAGCTGGCGGGCGGATCCGTTCGGGATGAAGCCGAGCTGCTCCATCGCGGCCTCGACGCGGGCCCGGGTGAGCGGCCGGACCAGGTCGGGATGGTTCAGCACGTTCGAGACGGTGCCGACGGCTACCCCGGCCAGGCTCGCCACGTCCTTCATGCCCGCAGCCATCAGCCCCTCCGGACCCTAACCGTTCACAGCCTGGCTCAATCCGCCCTCGGCGTTCCATCGTAGACGCCGCGGCCGGATAACGATTCGGCGGCGAGCGGCAGCCGGGTCATTGACACCCGTGCCGGCCGCGATCAGACTACGAACCTAATTGAAACGTTCCATTCGGGATGCGGAGGGAACCAGATGAGCGATTCCCCCGAGGGCGCGGACCAGATGAGCGATTCGGCGAAGACGCGGACCAGATGAGCGATTCCCCGGAGGGCCCGGTCCTGGTGCTGCGGCACGCGGCCAAGTCGTTCGGGGCCGTGCAGGCCCTGGTCGACGGGTCGATCGAGCTGCATCCCGGGGAGGTGCACGCCCTGGTCGGCGAGAACGGCGCGGGCAAGTCCACGCTGGTGAAGATCCTCGCGGGGGTGTATCAGCCGGACGCCGGGGCGCTGCTGGCGGATGGCCTCCAGATCACGCTGCACGGCCCGGCGGCGGCGCTCGCGGCCGGGATCGCGGTCATCTACCAGGAGCCGGCCCTGTTTCCCGACCTGTCCGTGGCGGAGAACATGTTCATCGGCCGCCAGCCCCTGACGTCCGCCCGGCGCATCGACCGGCGGGCCATGCGGACGGAGGCGGCGGCGATATTCGCCCGGCTCGGGGTCCAGCTCGACCCGGCGCGGATCGCCCGCGGCCTGTCCATCGCGGATCAGCAGGTCGTCGAGATCGGCAAGGCCATCTCGCTGGAGGCGCGGGTCATCGTGATGGACGAGCCGACCGCCGCGCTCTCGGCCGCCGAAGTGGACCGGCTCTTCGACGTGGTGCGGACGCTGCGCGCCGCGGGCACCGCCGTCCTGTTCATCTCGCACCGGCTCGAGGAGGTCTTCGCGCTGTGCCAGCGGGTCACCGTGATGCGCGACGGCAGGCAGGTGCTCAGCCGGGAGCTCGCGGGCCTGGTCCCGGGCGACCTGGTCCGGGCCATGGTCGGCCGGGAGCTGGCCGAACGGCCGCCGGGCGAGCAGGTCGCACCGGGCGAGCCGCTGCTTACCGTGGACCGGCTCACCCGCGAGGGCGTGTTCACCGACATCTCCTTCACCGTCCGGGCCGGCGAGATCGTCGCCCTGGCCGGGCTGGTCGGGTCCGGGCGCAGCGAGGTGGCGCGGGCGATCTTCGGCATTGACCGGTACGACGCGGGCGCGGTCATGCTGCGCGGGCAGCGCCTGCGGCGCGGCTCCCCCACCGGGGCGATGGCCGCCGGGGTGGGGTTCGTACCCGAGGACCGGCGCCAGCAGGGGCTGGTCATGGACATGTCGGTGCAGCAGAACGTGGCGCTGGCCTCGCTGGGGAGGCTGCGGCACGGGGGGATCATCCGGGCCTCGGCCGAGCGCGCGATGGCCGCCGACTGGGCATCCCGGCTCAAGATCAAGTACGGCAGGCTCAAGGACCCGGTGTCCATGCTCTCCGGCGGCAACCAGCAGAAGGTCGTGCTGGCCAAGTGGCTGGGCCGCAAGCCCGCGGTGCTGATCGTGGACGAGCCCACCCGGGGCATCGACGTCGCCACCAAGGCCGAGGTGCATCACCTCCTCGTCCAGCTCGCGCGCGACGGCGTGGGCGTGCTGATGATCTCCTCGGAGCTGCCCGAGGTGCTGCGGATCAGCGACCGGATCCTGGTCATGCGGGAGGGGCGGCTGATGACCGAGCTCGCGCACGCGGACGCC
>DAIOWL010000033.1:7317-10594 GCA_036758545.1 Streptosporangiaceae bacterium
GCGCGCAAGCTCACCGAGCGCGCCTTCCGGATCAGGGAATCGGGCATCATCGTCGTCCTGGTCGTGTTCGTCGCCGTGACCGCGTCGGTCCAGCCCCGGTTCCTCAACATCACGAACATCCAGTTCATCCTGGTCAACACCACGGTGTTCGCGCTGCTCGCGCTGGGCGAGACGATGGTCGTCATCAGCCGGAACTACGACCTGTCCGTAGGCTCGGTGCTGGGCCTGTCCGCCTACCTGTCCGCGAGCCTGTTCGGCGGCCACCCCGGCTTCCCCATCCCGCTGGCCTTCCTGGCCGGGCTGGGCATCGGCCTGGGGTGCGGGATGCTGAACGGCATCATGGTGGCGGCCGGCCGGGTGCCGAGCCTGGTCGTGACGCTGGCCACCCTGTACATCTTCCGCGGCATCGACATCCTGATCGTGGGGGGCAAGGAGGTGGTGGCCAACTCGCTGCCGTCCGCCTTCCTCGACATCCCCAAGGCCACCGTGCTCGGGATCCCTGTCATCGCCGTCGTCATCGCGGTGGTGATCGCGATCGGCGCGTACTACCTGCGTTCCTTCCGCTCGGGCCGGGAACTGTACGCGATCGGGTCGAACCCGGACGCCGCGCGGCTGGCCGGGATCCCGATCGGCAGGCGCGTCTTCGTGGCCTTCACCGTGAGCGGCGCCATCGCCGGGGTAGCCGGCGTGCTGTGGGCGGCCCAGTACGGAACGATCGACTCGACCGCGGGCACCGGCTACGAACTCCAGGTGATCTCCGCGGTGGTGGTCGGCGGGGTCGCGATCTTCGGCGGGAGCGGCAGCGCGGTGGGAGCGGCTCTGGGCGCGCTGCTGCTCAACACGATCAGCTCGGCGCTCTACGTGCTCGGCATCTCGCCGTTCTGGAATCAGGCGATCTTTGGTTTCCTGCTGCTGCTGGCCATCACCCTGGACCGGTTCATCTCAGTCAGGCTCACCGCCGCGCTGCGGGTGAGAGGAGCGCGCCATGAGTGACCGGATCCGCGCATCCCTGGGCCCGCTGATGCGCTGGGAAACCGGCCTCGCGCTGGTGGTCGTGATCATCGGCATCGTCGGCGCGTCGGTGTCCTCGCAGTTCTTCACCAGCAACAACATCTTCAACCTGGGGTTGTCCTACGGCGAGATCGCGATCATGACGCTGCCGATGACGCTGATCGTCATCAGCGGCGAGATCGACCTGTCCGTCGCTTCCATCCTGGGCATGTCCAGCGCCCTGCTCGGCTACCTGTGGGCCCGGCACTGGCCGATGCTCGGCATCTTCCTCCTGGTCGCCGTGGTGGGGCTGGCGGCGGGCGCCATCAACGGCCTGCTCGTCACCCGGCTCGGGCTGCCCTCGCTCGCGGTGACCATCGGCACGCTCGCGGTGTACCGGGGCATCGCGACGATCCTGCTCGGCCCCAACACGGTCGCCAACTTCCCGGTCACGTACACCAACCTCGGGGTCAACGCCTTCCCGTTCACCGGCAACGACCTCACCTACTCCGCCGCGATCTTCATCGTGCTCGCGATCGTCTTCGGGATCGCCCTGCACGCGACCCCGTTCGGCCGGTCGATCTACGCCATGGGCGCCAGCGTGGAAGCGGCCCAGTTCGCCGGCATCAGGGTCAAGCGGATCAAGACCATGCTGTTCATGATCTCCGGGCTGGTGTGCGCGCTGGCAGGCGTGCTGCTGACCTTCCGCCTCAATACCGCCGTGCAGAACAACGGGCTCGGCCTGGAACTCGCCGTGGTCGCGATCGTCCTGCTCGGCGGGGTGTCGATCTTCGGCGGCAAGGGCTCGGTCATCGGCGTGGTGCTCGGCGTGCTCGCGTTCGCAGGCATCCAGAACGCGCTGTTCCTGACCGACTTCAACCAGGAAGCCGCCGGGATCGTCACCGGCGCGCTGCTGCTCTTGTCCGTCTTCGGCCGCAACATGGCCTCCTTCTCAAGCCGGCTGCGCGAGTGGCGGCCGAACCGCCCCGGGCGGGGTGGCGGGCTCCAGGCCCGACCTGGCCAGGGACCCGGGAACCCGACCGGGATCACACCCCCCTGACCGCGGGGCCACGGCAGCGGCCCCGACCCCCTTCCCCAGTGAATCCGCCAGCTTTTCAGAGCCGAAAATTGAAAGGATTCAGCACATGCAACTGAGACAGACGGCAGGCCTGGCCGTACCCCTCGTCATGGCGTCGGTCCTGCTCGCCGCGTGCAGTTCCTCGGGATCGAGCTCGTCGTCGACCTCGGGCGGCACGTCCTCCTCGGCGGCGGCTTCGTCGGGCGCGGGCGGGCTGAAGACTGGCCTCAAGGTGTTCGTGATCCCGAAGAACCTCGGGAACAACTACTTCACCACCGCCGACAGCGCGAAGTCAGGCGGCGCGATCGCCGCGCTCCAGGCGCTCGGCGAGACCGGCACCGAGACCAGCGGAACCGCGGCCACCCCGGCCTCACAGATCCCGGCCATCCAGGGCGCGATCAGCAAGGGCGCGAACGCGCTCATCGTGTCGGCCACCGACCCGACGGCGCTGTGCCCCACCCTGAACGCCGCGATGAAGCGCGGGATCACGGTCGTCACCTACGACTCGGACGCGCCCACCTGCCGTGACCTGTTCATCAACCAGGCCTCGACCGCACAGATCGGCACGAGCGAGGTCGACGTGCTGGCTAAGCAGCTGAACCAGACCGGGGACATCGCGATCGTGTCGGCGACCGCCTCGGCCACGAACCAGAACGCCTGGATCGGGTACATGAAGCAGGAGCTGAAGAAGTACCCGAAGATGAAGCTGGTCTCGACCGTCTACGGCAACGACGACCCGACCACGGCCACCCAGGTGACCCAGGGACTGCTGCAGCAGTACCCGAACCTGAAGGGCATCATCTCGCCGACCACGGTCGGGATCGCGGCCGCGGCGGCGGTCCTCGACACCCCCAAGTACCGCGGCAAGATCGCGCTGACCGGCCTGGGCACGCCCGACTCGCTGAAGAAGTACGTCTCCGACGGCACCATCAAGGAGTTCGTGCTGTGGAAGCCGAACGACCTCGGCTACCTGGCCGGCTACGCGGCGGTGCAGGTCGCGTCGGACAAGCTCAACGGCTCGCAGGGCCAGAAGTTCACCGCGGGCAAGCTGGGCTCGTTCACGGTCGGCGCGGACAAGACCGTCCTGCTCGGCCCGCCGTTCGTTTTCACCTCCGACAACATCAACCAGTTCGACTTCTGACCCGCATACCGGATGATTGTGGATCTCTGCACCCCCGATAAGGGGTGCAGAGATCCACAATCCCGGAG
>DAIOWL010000033.1:10694-17445 GCA_036758545.1 Streptosporangiaceae bacterium
AGCGGGTCGGCGAGATATTTCACGTGGACTGAAAGTGGAGATGAACACCAAATGCGTGACCTGACCGCAGTCAAGGCAGCGCTGACGGGGCACGAGATCGAGCTGCCCTCCTGGGCCTTCGGGAATTCGGGGACGCGGTTCAAGGTATTCGGCCAGCCCGGAGTGCCCCGCACGCCGTGGGAGAAGACCGAGGACGCGGCGCAGGTGCACCGCTTCACGGGGGTGGCGCCCCGCATGGCCGTGCACATCCCGTGGGACAAGGTGGACGACTACGCGGCGCTGGCCCGGCACGCCGGCGACCTCGGCATCCGGATCGGCGCCGTCAACGCCAACGTGTTCCAGGACGAGGACTACAAGCTGGGCAGCGTCTGCAACCCGGACCCGAGGGTGCGCAAGAAGGCCGTCGGCCACCTGCTCGAATGCGTCGACGTGATGGACGCCACCGGGTCACGCGACCTGAAGCTGTGGTTCGCCGACGGCACCAACTACCCCGGCCAGGACGACATCAGGGCCAGGCAGGACCGGCTGGCCGAGGCGCTGGCCACCGTCTACGCCAGGCTCGGCGGCGACCAGCGGATGCTGCTCGAGTACAAGCTGTTCGAGCCGTCGTTCTACACCACCGACGTCCCCGACTGGGGCACCAGCCTGCTGCACTGCCAGGCCCTCGGCCCGAAGGCGCAGGTGGTGGTCGACACCGGCCACCACGCCCCCGGCACCAACATCGAGTTCATCGTGGCCATGCTCCTACGAGCCGGGCGGTTGGGCGGCTTCGACTTCAACAGCCGCTTCTACGCAGACGACGACCTCATGGTGGGTGCGGCCGACCCGTTCCAGCTGTTCCGGATCATGCACGAGGTGGCTACCGCGGACGCGCTCGCCCCCGCCGCGGGGGTCGCGTTCATGCTCGACCAGTGCCACAACATCGAGCCCAAGATCCCGGCCCAGATCCGCTCGGTCATGAACGTCCAGGAGGCAACGGCCAAGGCGCTGCTCATCGACACCGAGGCATTGGCAGCGGCCCAGCAGGCCGGGGACGTCCTCGGGGCCAACGCCGCCATGATGGACGCGTTCAGCACCGACGTCCGCCCGCTGCTCGGCGAGCTGCGCAAGGAGTCGGGGCTGGACCCGGACCCGCTCGCGGCCTACGCCCGATCGGGCTACGGGGAGAAGATAGTGGCCGAACGGGTGGGCGGGACGCCGGCCGGCTGGGGATCCTGAGATCGTGAGCGAGACGCAGATCGAAGAACTGATCGCACGGTCCAACCGGCTGGGCGCGGACCCGCGGAACACCAACTTCGCCGGCGGCAACACCTCGGCCAAGGGCACCGCCACCGACCCGGTCACCGGCGAGGACGTCGAGCTGATGTGGGTGAAGGGCTCCGGCGGTGACCTGGCCACGCTGACGGCGGCCGGGCTGGCCGTGCTCCGGCTTGACCGGCTCCGCGCGCTGAGAGGCGTCTACCCGGGGGTCGACCGGGAGGACGAGATGGTGGCGGCGTTTGACTTCTGCGCCTATGGAAAAGGCGGGGCCGCGCCGTCGATCGACACCGCCATGCACGGCCTGCTGCCGGCGCCGCACGTGGATCACCTGCACCCGGACTCCGGCATCGCGCTGGCGGCCGCGGCGGACGGGGAGAAGCTGACGCGGCAGTGCTTCGGCGACCGGGTGGCGTGGGTGCCGTGGCGGCGGCCCGGCTTCCAGCTCGGCCTGGACATCGCCGCCATCGCCGCGGCCAGCCCGCAGGCCATCGGGGTCGTGCTGGGCGGGCACGGCATCACCGCGTGGGGCGCGACCAGCGCCGAGTGCGAGGCCCGATCGCTGGAGATCATCCGCACCGCGGCGGAGTTCATCGAGGCCAACGCGAAGCCAGACCCGTTCGGCCCGGTTATCGCGGGCTACGAGCCGCTGCCCGAGGCCGGCCGGCGCGCCCGAGCGGCCAAGCTGGCCCCGCTGATCCGGGGCCTGGCCTCGACCGACCGCCGGCAGGTCGGGCACTACACCGACTCCCCCGCCGTGCTGGACTTCCTGGCCCGGGCCAGCCACCCGGCGCTGGCCGCGCTCGGCACCTCGTGCCCGGATCACTTCCTGCGCACCAAGGTACGGCCGATGCTGCTCGACCTGCCGCCGGACGCCTCCCCCGAGGCGGCCGCGGGCCGACTGCGGGAGCTGCACCAGGCGTACCGAGAGGACTACCGCGCCTACTACGAGCGCTATGCGGACGCCGCCTCGCCGCCGATGCGCGGCGCGGATCCGGCCGTCGTGCTGGTGCCCGGCGTCGGCATGTTCAGCTTCGGCGCGGACGCCCAGACCGCGCGGGTGGCGGGCGAGTTCTACCTGAACGCGATCAACGTGATGCGCGGCGCCGAGGCGGTGTCCGCCTACCAGCCGATACCGGAGAGCGAGAAGTTCCGCATCGAGTACTGGGAACTCGAGGAGGCCAAGCTGCGGCGCCGCCCTAAGCCGAAGCCGCTGGCCGGGCGCGTCGCGCTGGTTACCGGGGGCGGTTCCGGCATTGGCCGGGCCACCGCGCAGCGGCTCGCCGCCGAGGGCGCCTGCGTGGTCGTGGCCGACCGCGACGCCGACTCGGCCCAGGTGGTTGCAGACGAGATCGGCGGCGGCCCGGGGTCGCGGGACGTCGCGGCGGCGGTGATCGCAGACGTGACCGACGAGGACGCGGTGGCAGCCGCGTTCGGCGCGGCCGCGCTGGCGTTCGGCGGCGTGGACCTCGTGGTCAACAACGCGGGCCTGTCCATCTCCAAGCCGCTGCTGGAGACGACCCTGGCCGACTGGGACCTGCAGCACGACGTGATGGCCCGCGGCTCGTTCCTGGTCTCCCGCCAGGCCGCCAAGGTCATGACCGAGCAGGCGATGGGCGGCGACATCGTCTACATCTGCAGCAAGAACGCGGTCTTCGCCGGGCCGTCCAACGTGGCCTACGGCGCGGCCAAGGCCGACCAGGCGCACCAGGTCCGGCTGCTGGCCGCCGAGCTCGGCGACATCGGCGTCCGGGTGAACGGCATCAACCCGGACGGGGTGGTGCGCGGCTCCGGGATCTTCGCCTCCGGCTGGGGAGCACAGCGGGCGGCGGTGTACGGCGTGCCCGAGGACGAACTGGGCGCGTTCTACGCCCGGCGCACGCTGCTCAAGCGGGAGGTCCTGCCCGAGCACGTGGCCGCGGCCGTGCTCGCGCTGTGCGCCGGCGACCTGCCGCTGACCACCGGCCTGCTCATCCCGGTCGACGCGGGGGTCGCGGCCGCGTTTCTTCGATGACCGGCGTCACCGTCGCAGCGGTCGACCTGGGCGCGTCCGGCGGCCGGGTGATGGCCGGGCAGGTCAGCGACTCGGGCGTGACGCTGCACGAGGTGCACCGGTTTCCCAACGAGCCGGTGACCGCGGGCGGCACGCTGTACTGGGATATCCTCCGCCTGTACGGCGACGTCCGGCGCGGCCTGGAGCTGGCCGCGCGCCAGTTCCCGCTGGCCAGTGCGGGCATCGACGGCTGGGGCGTGGACTACGGGCTGCTCGACGAGGCCGGCGCGCTGCTCGGCAATCCGGTGCACTACCGCGACGCGCGCACCGAGGGGGTCCGGGTCCCGGTGCCCGCCGCCGAGCTCTACGCCGTTACCGGGACCCAGCACCTGCCGTTCAACACGATCTACCAGCTCGCCGCGACGCCCATGCTGCGGCACGCCGCGACCATGCTGCTGATTCCGGACCTGCTGGCGTACTGGCTCACCGGACGGGCCGGCGCCGAGGTCACCAACGCCTCAACTACGTCGCTGTTCGACGTCCGCGCCCAGGCCTGGGCCACCGGTCTGATCGAGAAGGCAGGGCTCCCGCCGCGGATCTTCCCGCCGTTGCGCCGGCCGGGTGAGGTGATCGGTCCCATCATGGGGCCGAACGGGCCGGGTTCGGAGCTACCCCTCATCGCGGTGGGTTCCCATGACACGGCGTCGGCGGTGGCGGGCGTGCCCGCGGAGGAACCGAGCTTCGCCTACATTTCCTCCGGGACCTGGTCGCTGGCCGGGATGGAGCTGGACGCGCCGGTGCTCACCGAGGCGGGTCGCACCGCCAACTTCACCAACGAGACGGGCATCGACGGCACGATCCGCTACCTGCGCAACGTGACGGGACTGTGGCTGCTGCAGGAGAGCCTGCGCACCTGGCCCGAAGCCTCGCTCGGGTCGCTGCTGGACGAGGCGGCGCGGCTGCCGCCGCTGCGGTTCGTGATCGACCCGGACGATCCGGTGTTCCTGCTGCCGGGTGACATGCCGGGCCGGATCGGCTCCTGGCTGGCCGACCGGGGCGAGGCCGCCCCGGCCGGCCCAGCCGAGACCGTGCGCTGCATCCTGGACAGCCTGGCGCTGGCCTACCGGCGCGCGATCGCCGAGGCCCAGTCCCTGTCCGGGCGGCACGCGGACGTGGTGCACATTGTCGGCGGCGGGGCCCGCAACGCGCTGCTGTGCCAGCTCACGGCCGACGCCACCGGTCTGCCCGTGATCGCCGGGCCCGCCGAGGCCACCTGCTTCGGCAACGTGCTCGTCCAGGCCCGCGCCCTGGGTGCGGCGCCCGGCGACCTGGCCGGGATGCGCGCGCTGATCCGGTCCACTCAGCCGCTGCGCTCGTTCACGCCGGCCCGGGACAGCACCCGGACCTGGGCGGAAGCCGCCGCCAGGATCTGACCTGCCCCGTGAACATACGTCCCGGCCGTGTCGTGCTCTGAGCGACCACTCACGACACGAAGGACACAGGTCATGTCAGAATCCGAAACCGTCGCGGCGACCCAGCGGGAGGGCTCGCTGCTCATCCGCAGCGCGGAGCCTGCCGATCACGAGGCGATCCGCGGGGGTCGTGCTCGGCGCGCACGCCCAGCACGCCGGCCAGCTCACCCGAGATCTTCTCGCGTTACCTGGCCGACCAGCTCGACCTGAGCACACACGCCACCACCCCCGGACCGTGGCGGCTACGAGGCCGGCGGCGACCACCACGGCCCGGTCGGCCCCGACCGTATCCGTGCCCGGGCTGACCAGCCCGGTTGACGCGAACGAGCCGCCGCGCGATCCGTTCTCCGGCACGCCCGCGGAGCACTGGGCCAACGGCGCCGCGGGGATCACGATCCCCGCGGCCCGGGCGCGCGGCCCGTACACCGCGACGCAGGTCCGGTCGGCCTACGAGACCACCCGCGAACTGCTGATCGCCGGAAATCTGGACTGGCCGACTTTGCGCGGCGGGGCCCCGAAAGCCTTCGAGAAGCTGCTGATCAAATCGGAACTAAAGGCGTTCCTGGCCGGACTGCACAGCACCAAGGTGGACAAGAACGGAGCCGACGAGAATAGCCGCGGGTGGATCACCACGTTCGCGCCGGGCAGCGCGAAATTCGTCACCACGGTGGTCAAGGTGCACGGCACGATGAAGGCCAGCGTTATCCACGAGTCCGGGATCTCGGTTCTGCGGATCACGGTCGACTACCTCTTCGTCTACGTAGTGGAGCCGCCCGGCGACCCGGCCGACTGGATGCGGGTCGTGCAGCAGCAGACCGGGATGGTTGACTTCGCGCGGTGGGACGAGTCGGGCCGCTCCCTTGAGCCGTGGTACGACGTCACCGGCTCGGCCGCGGGCGCGCAGTGCGGCACGAAGGACGGGTATATCCACCCCAACTACCCGAGCGGTCCGCCCTCGACCGTGCAGGCCACGGGCAAGCCGGTGGACCCGTACTCGCTCGCCACCCCGGACCCGAACGCCGGCTGCCAGAACACGACGGGCACCTGACAGCGCTACCGGCTCAGCGGCTCCCCGGCCAGCCAGGCGGCGCCGCGCTCGTACAGCCGCTCCAACCCTTCGGCCTCGGGACCGCGCAGCCCCGGCATGTCGGGCTTGACCGGGTAGCCGACCCGGACCTGCAGGTAAGCCAGGTGCCGGTAGCCCTCGGGGAACCGGGCCAGGAGTTCAGGGTCCAGGACAAGGGTGGCGGCCGGGTCGACGGTGTCGATCCTGTCCTTCTCGTAGATGGGCTGGCGCAGCACGATCCCCCACCGGCCGTCGCGTTGCTCGAAGAAGTCGTAGAACCGGCCCAGGCAGTTCACGTCGCACAGCACGCCGTCGACCTCGGCCCGCTGCATGATCGTCATCCGGGTCTGCGCGATGGCCCGCGTCCCGTTCAGCGTGATCCGGCAGCCGCCGGTGAAGTGCAGGATGTTCACGCCGCGGGCGGCGCCCTCCTGACTGACCCTGATGAAGTCTTCCTTCGGCCCCTGGAACCAGGTGGCCATCATGTAGCCGTCGTCGTGCCAGCAGGCCCGGAAGGCGTCCCAGTCGCCTGAGTCCCTGGCGCTGACCCAGGTCTCGACGACGTCGCGGATGGCGAGGCGATCGGCAAGCGTGGCGTCCACCCTGCGCACGCTATTGCATGGGGAGCACGGGCACCACGCCCGTTCGGCATAAATGTCCTTCCCTCAGCCCATGATGGGGGCATGACGGCCAGCGGGGAGTTCGACGCCCGTCCGGTCCGGGCCTTCCTCCCCGGACCGGACCTGCGGGTCGACGAGATCAGGGTTTCGGCGTGGCCCGCGAGCGTTCCGGCCCTAGCGCAGGTGCTGCGGGACGGCCTCGAGCTTCCCGCTGGGCTGACCGTGCTGGCGGGCGAGAACGGGTCGGGGAAATCCACCGTGGTGGAGACGCTGGCCGAGGCGTACGGACTGAACCCGCAGGGAGGTTCGGCGCTGGGCCAGTCGTTCCGGATCAGGGAGAGCG
>DAIOWL010000034.1:0-2835 GCA_036758545.1 Streptosporangiaceae bacterium
AGCGAGGAACTGCGGGCCGGGCTCTACGCCTTCGACCTGACCCAGAAGCGGGCCAGGCACGCGGCCGGGGCGCCGGACCCGTCGCTGGCCCGGCCCGTCACCAAGATCGGGGTGGTGGGCGCCGGGCTGATGGCCGCGCAGATCGCGTTGCTGTTCGCACGGCGGCTCGAGGTGCCCGTGGTGCTGACCGACCTGGACCAGGCCCGGCTGGACGCCGGGCTCGGTCACGTGCGGGCCGAGGTGGCCAGGCTGCGCGAGCGCGGCCGGATCAGCGCCGACGCCGCGGCGCGGCTGACCGCGCTGGTCACCGGGTCGCTGACCAAGGACGCGTTCGCCGACGCCGACTTCGTGATCGAGGCCGTGTTCGAGGAGATGGCGGTCAAGCAGCGGGTGCTCGCCGAGGTCGAGGCGGTGGTCCGGCCGGACTGCGTGCTGGCCACGAACACCTCCTCGCTGTCGGTGACCGAGATGGCGTCGGGGCTGGCGCATCCTTCGCGGGTCGTCGGATTCCATTTCTTCAACCCGGTGGCCATGATGCCGCTGGTCGAGGTGGTCCGCAGTGCCGCCACCGACGCTCTGTCTACTGATGACGCGACGGCCGCCACCGCGCTCGCCGTCGGCACCAAGCTGAAGAAGAACTGCGTGCTGGTCAAGGACGCGCCGGCCTTCGTGGTGAACCGCCTGCTGACCCGGTTCCTCGGCGAGATCCTCGCCTGTGTCGACGATGGCACGCCGTTCGAGGTGGCCGAGCACGCGCCCGACGCGCTGGGCCTGCCCATGTCGCCGTTCTTCCTGCTCCAGCTGGTCGGCCCGGCGGTCGCGCTGCACGTGGGGGAGACGCTGGCCGCGGCCTACCCGGACCGGTTCGCGCCCTCGCCCAAGCTCCGGGCCCTGGTCGAGGCGGGCAAGACCGCCGTCTACCGGCCCGACCTCACCATCGACGAGTCGGTCGCGGCGCTGCTGGCCGGCGGTGACCGCCCCTCCACGGCGGAAGAGGTCCGCGAGCGGGCCCTGGAGGCGCTGGCCGATGAGATCCGGCTGATGCTCGACGAGGGCGTCGTGGCCGGGCCCGAGGACATCGACCTGTGCATGATCCTGGGCGCCGGCTGGCCGTTCCACCTGGGCGGGATCACGCCCTACCTGGACCGCACCGGGATCGCGGAAAAGGTAACCGGCACCCGGTTCCACCTCTAGCCCCGGTCGTAGGGTGAGGGCATGACCGAGGTATTCCGGCTCTGCGATGACTACCTCACCCGATGGGCGGCACTGGATCCGGTCGCGGCCGGGATGGTCGGGCTCAGCGGGGTGTTCGGTGCGGCCACCGACTACGGGCCGGACGGATGTGCGGCGCGCGAGGAGCTGATCGCCACCACGCTGACCGCGCTCGGGGTAGCGCCGGTGACCTCTGAGGCCGACCAGCGGGCAGCCAGCTTCCTGCGGGAACGGCTGGAGGCCCAGCTGGCCTGGCACCGGACCGGGGAGCCGCTTCGGCTGCTCCGTACCCCGATCGGGCAGCTCAGCGCGATCAGGGACAGCGTGGATCTGCTGCCCCGCGACGGCGAGGAGAGCTGGCGGAACATCGCGGCCCGGCTGGCCGCGATCCCGGCGATGTTCGCCAGCTGGCGATCGAGCCTGGACGCCGGATTGGGCCGGGGCCTGACGGCGGCGCGCAGGCAGGCCGTCGAGGCGGCGGCCGCGGCCGACCGCTACACCGGGACGCACGACGCGCTGGTGGCCTCCTACGGCGACGGCCCGCTGGCCGGTCAGCTCGCCGCGGCGGCGGAGCAGGCGCACGGCGGCTACCGGGAGCTGGCCCGCTACCTGCGCGAGGATTACGCGCCGCGGGCGTCCGAGCGGGACGCGGTCGGCGCCGAGCGGTACGCCGTGGCCGCCAGGATCAGCCTGGGCGCGGACATCGACCTGGCCGAGGCCTACGAGTGGGGCTGGGCCGAACTCGCCCGGATCGAGGCCGAGGTGACGACCGAGGCGGACAAGGTCAGCCCCGGCGCGGGCCCGGACGAGGCCGCCGCGGTGCTAGACCAGACCGAGTATGTGACCGGCGCCGACGCCTACCAGGCCTGGCTGCAGGACCGCCAGGACGAGGCGGTCGAGCGGCTGGACGGTGTCCTGTTCGACATCGCGCCGCCCCTGCGCCGGATCGAGGCGGTGCTGGCCCGCAATTCTAGCTCGGGGGCGGCCTACTACACGAAGCCGAGCGAGGACCTGACCAGGCCCGGCCGGACCTGGTGGCCGCTCGGCGGGCGGGGCGAGGCGGACAGGTACCAGACCTGGTCCGAGCTCTCCACCGTCTTCCACGAGGGGGTGCCCGGCCATCACCTGCAGGCGGGCGCGGCCATGATGGCGGGGGGCACGCTGTCCCGGTACGCCAGGTGCGTGTTCGTGAGCGGGCACGGTGAGGGCTGGGCCTTGTACGCCGAACGGCTCGCCGACGAGCTCGGCTGGTTCGCCGAGCCCGGCACGCGGCTTGGCATGCTGAGCGGATCGGCGCTGCGCGCGGCGCGGGTGGTCATCGACATCGGCGTCCACCTGGACCTGCCGCTGCCCGACGGCTCCCGGTGGACGTTCGAGCGGGCTTGCGAGGTGCTGCGCGACCGCGGCCGGGCCGAGCCGCACCGGGTCCACCCCGAGGTGGTCCGCTATCTCGGCTGGCCCGGACAGGCCATCTCCTACAAGCTCGGCGAGCGGGGCTGGCTGGCGGCCCGCGAGCAGGCCATGCGGCACCCAGCGTTCGACCTGAAGCGGTGGCACACCGACGCGCTCAGCCTGGGCCCGATGGGCCTGGACGGCCTCACCGAGGCGCTGGCCACGGCCGGC
>DAIOWL010000034.1:2935-8151 GCA_036758545.1 Streptosporangiaceae bacterium
CTGGCTGGCCTGGGCGTCGTCCACGGTGGACCGGATCTGGCTCCGGGTGATCTGGAGCACCTGGTCGGCGTCGATGAAGCGCAGGCCGCCGTCGGTGGCGATCACGATCCCGTCGAAGACGTCAACCTCAGGTACCTCCAGCACGTGCTCGAGGGTGCCGATCGTGGCGCCACTGCTGCTCAGCACCGGCGTCCCGCGGACCGCCGCCTGATACGAGATAGGCTGATCGTCGTCGGTCATGTGAGTATCTTGCCTGCTAGCGCGGCCGGTGGTCTACGATGCGGCGCATCTTGCCCATCGAGCGCTCGATCATCCCCGGGGTCTCGACGCTGGTGGTGACGGTGACGCCGATGGTGTTCTTGACCCGCGCCGACAGCGTGGCGCCCGCCTCGGCCGCGTCGGGACCCGCCGTGCCCGGGCGGCATTCGACGTGCACGGCGAGCTGGTCCATCCGGCCGTCCCGGCTCAGGTGCAGCTGGAAGTGCGGGGACAGCGCCGGGATGCCCATGATGAGCTCCTCGATCTGGGTCGGGAACAGGTTGACCCCGCGCAGGATGATCATGTCGTCGGTGCGGCCGGTGATCTTCTGCATCCGCCGCATGGTGCGCGCGGTGCCCGGCAGCAGCCGGGTCAGGTCGCGGGTCCGGTAGCGGATCACCGGCATGGCCTGCTTGGTCAGCGAGGTGAAGACGAGCTCGCCCTCCTCGCCGTCGGGCAGCGGTTCCCCGCTGACCGGGTCGATCACCTCAGGGTAGAAGTGGTCCTCCCAGATGTGCAGGCCGTCCTTGGTCTCCACGCACTCCTGCGCCACCCCCGGCCCGATCACCTCGGACAGGCCGTAGATGTCGGTGGCGTCGAGCCCGGCCCGGGCCTCCATCTCGGTCCGCATCTCGTTCGTCCACGGCTCGGCGCCGAAGATGCCGAACCGGAGCGGGGAGGCGGCCGGGTCGTCGCCCTGCCGCTCCATCTCGTCCAGGATCGCGAGCATGTAGGACGGCGTGACCATGATGATGTCCGGCCGGAAGTCCCTGATCAGGGTGACCTGGCGCTCGGTCATCCCGCCGGAGACGGGGACCACGGTGCAGCCCAGCTTCTCACCCCCGTAGTGCGCCCCGAGGCCGCCGGTGAACAGCCCGTAGCCGTAGGCGTTGTGCAGGACGTGGCCGGGACGGCCGCCCGCCGCCCGGATCGAGCGGGCCATCACGGTGGCCCACACCTCGATGTCGTCCCTGGTGTAGCCGACCACCGTCGCCCGGCCCGTGGTGCCCGAGCTGGCGTGCACCCGGACCACCTGCTCGCGGGGCACCGCGAACATGCCGAACGGGTAGTTCTCCCGCAGGTCGGCCTTGCTGGTCAGCGGGTACTTGGCCAGGTCGGCCAGGTCCTTGCAGTCGTCCGGGTGTACCCCCGCCGCGTCGAACGCCGCGCGGTAGTGCGGCACGTTGGCGTACGCGTGCCGCAGCGTCCAGCGGAGCCGCTCGAGCTGCAGCGCGCGCAGTTCGCCGGCCGAGGCCCGCTCGATGGGCTCGAGGTCGCCGCCCGGCGATGCGAGATCCGGCATCGGAGGCTCCTGACTGGCTAGGCGTCGTAGTCGACGGTGATCTGATCGGAAACAGGCAGGGACTGACAGGTGAGAACATAGCCCGCGTCGAGCTCCTCCTGCTCCAGGGCGTAGTTGCGGCGCATGGTGACCTCGCCGGCGGTGAGCCGGGCGCGGCAGGTGCCGCACACCCCGCCCTTGCACGCGAACGGCAGGTCCGGGCGGACCCGCTGGGCGCCGTCGAGGACCGGGGTGCCGTGCGGGACGGTGACGGTGCTGCTGCGGCCGTCGAGCAGCACGGTCACCTCGGCACCCGGGCCCGCCGCGGCCTCAGCGTGGGTAGCCGGAGCGGGCGGGGCGTCCTCGACGTAGAACAGCTCGCGGTGGATCCGCCGCCGCGGCACGCCGAGCTCGGCGAGCAGGCCGATCGCGTCCTCCACCAGGCCGAACGGGCCGCACAGCCACCAGTGGTCCACCGCGGCCACGTCGACGGTGACCGGCAGCAGCGCGCGCAGCTTGGCCGCGTCGAGCCGGCCGTTGAACAGCTCGACCTCCTGCGGCTCGCGGCTGAGCACGTGGACCAGGCAGACCCGCTCCGGGTAGGCGTCCTTGAGATCGGCGAGCTCGTCGGCGAACATCACCGAGTCGTTGCGCCGGTTGCCGTACAGCAGGGTGACGGACGACTTATCCTGCGCGGCGAGCACGGAGGCGGCGATGGACAGCACCGGGGTGATCCCGCTGCCCGCCGCGATCAGCACGTGGTGCCCGGGCACGTCCAGGTCGGGGGTGAACGAGCCGGACGGCGCCTGGACCTCGACCACGTCACCGGGCCGCACCTCGTGCACCAGCCAGCCGGAGACGGCGCCGCCCGCCACCTCGCGCACCCCGATGCGCGGAGCCCCTCCGCGGGCCGCGCAGATGGAATAGGACCGGCGTTCGTCGCCGCGGCGGACAGTCAGCGACTGCCCGGGCGTGAAGGTGAACCGTTCGGCCAGTCCGGGCGGGACGTCGAAGGTCACCGCGGCCGAATCGTCGGTGAGCGGGTCCACCCGCGCCACCCTGAGCCGGTGGAACTCGGTCCTGGGCATGTCAGATGGCCTTCACGTGCTCGAAGGGCTCACGGCAGTTCTCACACCGGAACAGCGCCTTGCACGCGGTCGCGCCGAAAGCCGCGGTCCGCGTCGTATCCGCCGAGCCGCAGCGCGGGCAGGCGACCGGCTCGCGCCGGGTGAGGGTGAGCGGGACCGGACCCGAGCGGGCGGGCGCGGCGTGGGGCGGGGCGATGCCGGCCGCCGACAGCTTGCGGCGGCCGTCGGCGGTGATCCAGTCGCTGCTCCAGGCGGGCGCGAGCACAGTTCGTACGTCGACCTCGGCGAAGCCGGACGCGGCGAGCCGACGCCGCAGGTCATGGGCGATCTCGCGCAGCGCGGGGCAGCCCGAGTAGGTCGGCGTGATCGTCACCACCAGGCGCCCGCCCTCGGTCGCGACGTCACGCAGGATGCCCAGGTCGGCCACTGTCACCATGGGCAGCTCGGGGTCGGGCACGGCCGCCGCGACCTCGCGGGCCGCGGCGAGACCGGCCGCCGTTACCATGTCGCGTCCGGATGGGCACGCGCGACGCTCTGCAGCTCGGCGAGCAGGTAGCCGAACGGTTCGGTGTGCACGCCATCGCGCCCGGCTTTGCCCGCCACCCGGGCGAGCGGGGCGCCCTGCGGGCGGTCCAGGGTGGCTGCGGCGAGAACAGCGTCGAGCACGGCGTCCACCTCGGCCCGCAGCTCCGCCGGGTCGATCGCCACCCCGGGCAGCCGGGCCGCCACCGGGTCGGCCAGGAAGAGCTCGTCGGTCAGCGGCCAGATGACGCCGAGCGCGGCCATCATCTTGTCGTGCGACAGCGCAGTCCCGTCGCCGAGCCTGATCACCCACTGGGCCGCGTAATCCCGGTGGTAGGCCAGCTCGTTGGCGCCCTTGGCCGCGATCGCGGCGAGCACCGGGTCGGCCGAGGAGGCCAGCCGGCCGAACAGGGCCAGCCGCCAGGCCGAGAAGACGAGCAGCCGGCCGGCCAGCTGGGCGAAGTCGGCGTCGGTGTGCTCGGCCAGCCGGACGCTGCGGAACTCGTGCTCGTCGCGGAAGAACGCCAGGTCGTCTTCCCGGCGGCCGCGGCCTTCGGCCTGCCCGGCCCGGGCCAGCAGCATGCGCGCCTGTCCGAGCAGGTCCAGGGCGATGTTGGCCAGCGCGGTCTCCTCCTCGAGTTCGGGCATGCGCGTCATCCACTGCTGCAGCCGGTGCGAGTAGATCAGCGCGTCGTCGCCGAGCGCCAGGCAGTAGGCGGTGAGCGCGGCCGCGTCGACCCCGTCGGGAACCGACGCGTCGATCCCTTCCAGCGGGTCGGTGAACCCGGTGCCGAACGCCCAGCGGTGGTCCTCGGTCTCCTCGTTCAGGCTCTGATACGCGGTGAACTCGTCCTCGGTCACCGGCACCTCCTACATGTGAGGGACGTCGTCGGGGAGCTGGTAGAACGTCGGGTGCCGGTACACCTTGTCGCCGGACGGCGCGAAGAACGGGTCCTTCTCGTCCGGGCTCGACGCGGTGATGTCGCCGGCCGCCACGACCCAGATGCTGACCCCCTCGTTCCGCCGGGTGTACAGGTCCCTGGCGTGCCGCAGGGCCATCTGCGGGTCGGCCGCGTGCAGCGACCCGACGTGCACGTGGTTGAGCCCGCGCTTGCCGCGCAGGAACACCTCGTACAGCGGCCAGCCCGAGCGCACCTGCGGTTCCTCCATCAGGCGGCGTCCTTCCCGGCCCTGGCCGTCTGTTTGGCCGCGTGCGCGGCGGCGGCTTCCCGCACCCAGGCGCCCTCGTCGTGGGCGGCCTGGCGGCGCTCGATCCGCTGCGCGTTGCACGGGCCGTTGCCCTTGACCACGGCCATGAACTCGTCCCAGTCCACCGCGCCGAAGTCGTAGTGCCCGCGCTCGGCGTTCCACCGCAGCGCGGGGTCGGGCAGCGTCACGCCCAGCTTCTCCGCCTGCGGCACGGTCATGTCCACGAACCGCTGCCGCAGCTCGTCGTTGGTGTGCCGCTTGACGCCCCAGGCCATCGACTGGGCCGTGTTCGGCGACTGGTCATCCGGCGGCCCGAACATCATCAGCGACGGCCACCAGAACCGGTCGGTCGCGTCCTGGACCATCGCCCGCTGCGCCGCCGAGCCGCTCATCATGGTCAGCAGCAGCTCGTAGCCCTGCCGCTGGTGGAACGACTCCTCCTTGCAGATGCGGATCATGGCCCGGCCGTAGGGGCCGTAGGAGGAGCGGCACAGCGGTACCTGGTTGCAGATGGCCGCGCCGTCTACCAGCCAGCCGATCACGCCCACGTCGGCGTAGGTCAGCGTGGGGTAGTTGAATATCGAGGAGTACTTCTGCCGCCCGCTGATGAGCTTGGCGGTGAGGTCGGCGCGATCGGCGCCGAGCGTCTCGGCGGCGGAGTACAGGTACATGCCGTGGCCGGCCTCGTCCTGCACCTTCGCGATGAGGATCGCCTTGCGGCGCAGCGAGGGCGCCCGGGTGATCCAGTTGCCCTCCGGCTGCATGCCGATGATCTCCGAGTGGGCGTGCTGGGAGATCTGGCGGATCATCGTGGCGCGGTAGGCGTCCGGCATCCAGTCCCTGGGCTCGATCCGCCG
>DAIOWL010000034.1:8251-16956 GCA_036758545.1 Streptosporangiaceae bacterium
CCCGTACCCGGCTCTTTCATCGTATTATATACCGGACGTTCGGTCAGTAATAGTGGGAGGCGAGGACCATGCCGCGGTTGCCCAGCGTGGAGACGATGATGGCGAACGACGAGGCCTCCCGCGCCCTGGGCATCGAGCTGATCGACCAGGACGAGGGGCGGGCGGTGACCAGCATGACGGTGCGCGGGGACATGGTGAACGGACACGCCATGGCGCACGGCGGCCTGATCTTCGCGCTGGCTGACACCGCGTTCGCCTGCGCCTGTAACAGCTTCGGGCCGGTGACCGTGGCCGCGTCGGCCGAGATCGTGTTCGTGGCGCCCGCGCGCGCCGGGGACGTGCTGGTGGCCGAGGCGGTGCTGCGGACCAGGTTCGGCCGGTCCGGGGTCTACGACGTGACCGTGCGCCGCGGCGGCGAGGTGATCGCGGAGTTTCGCGGCCGCAGTCATCAGCTCGGGCCCGTCTCGTGAGCGAGCCTGAGGGGCGCCGCCGCGGGCGGCCCGGCCACGACCTCGCCTCGGTGCTCGCGGCCGCCGTCGAGTTGTTCAACGAGCGCGGCTACGACGGCACCAGCATGCGCGACCTGGCGGCCAGGCTCGGCATCGCCAAGTCGGCCATCTACCACCACGTGGCGGGCAAGGAGGAACTGCTCAGCCTGGCCCTGGACCGGGCCCTGGGCGGCCTGGCCACGGTGACCAGCCGGGCCCGCGCGCTCCCCGCCCCGGCCGTCGAGCGCCTGGAGTACCTCGTCCGGGGCAGCGTCGAGGTGCTCGAAGCCGAGTCGCCCTACGTCACGCTGCTGCTCCGGGTCCGCGGCAACACCGACGTCGAGCGGGCCGCGCTGGACCAGCGGCGCGCCTTCGACCGGTTCGTGGCCGAGCTGGTGGCCGAGGCCGCCCGCGACGGCGACATCCGGTCCGACGCCGACGCGATGATCACCGCCCGCCTGCTGTTCGGCCTGGTCAACTCCATCGTCGAGTGGTACCGGCCGGACCGGCGCGCGAACGACGCCCCGCTGGCCGACGCGGTCTGCGCGCTGGCGTTCGACGGGCTGCGCGCCCAGCGGCCGGGAGCAGCCCGTCAGTAGCGGATCGCGATCGGCAGGCCCAGCTCATCCCGCTGCGGCCGGGCCGGGATGATCACGGCGCGGCCGGTCGCGATGCGCCAGGCGCTCCAGGCCACGGCGGCCGCGTCCAGCGTGTCCGTGACCGGCGCCCGCGGCGTCGGGGGCAGCGCGATCCCGGCCCGGCTCAGCAGCTCACGGCGCAGCTCGCGGCCCTGCGGGGTGTGCTTGCTGTGCTCGAGCGGCGCGCCCGCCATGGCGCAGAAGGCCAGCTCGGGGTGCACCTCGTAGAGCGGGTGCGGGCTGCTGCCGCGGTATCTGTCCGCCTCGAGCAGCCTGGCCCGCAGGCCCCAGGCCTGGATGGACAGGCCCTGGCCGGTCAGCTCGCGGCAGCGCTGGCTGGCCGCCTGGTAGCTGGCCTGCTCCCAGACCGCCCGGGGCGGGATGGCAAAGACCGAGCTGCGCCTGGGCCCGAGCAGCCCGCGCGCGGCCCGGTCCGCTTCGCGCCAGCCCGATTCGAGCAGCCCCAGCGGCATGTCGATGCCGACCACCCGGGCCTCGGTGCCGTCGAGCGCGTCCGCCAGGGTCTGGTGCACGCGGACCGCTTCCACCTGGAGGCGAGCCGCCACCCCGGCCCGTTCGGCCCCATCGAGAATGACCGCGACCCAGCCGCGCCGGCAGGCGTCAAGACCGGTTACCCGCATGCTGCCACCGTGGCACATCGGCCGCGTTCCCGGCATTTTCTCCGGCGAGGCTCCTACGCGACGGGCGGCCGGGCCGTTAGGGTTTGCTCGTGGCCGAGGGCACTCTCAGCGTCGCTGGTGATCGGTCCGCACATGCCAAGGGCAGCGGGTCCGGCCCCGCCCACCTGCGTGCCTCCGCGTTTCCCCGCGGCCCGGTCGCCGTCCGCGCCACCGGGCCGGACGCCCTGTCGAACCTCGTTGCCGTCCTCGAGCTCGCCGCCGACGGCCAGCTGCGCTGTGCCGCGGCCACCAGGCGGCCGCTGGCCGCCACGGTCAGGCTGGTCGAGGACGCTCTCGTGGCCGGGGACTACTACGACCGCCGCGACCAGGGCGAGCCTGTCGCGGCGTTCGCCTGGCCGATGCTGCTGCAGGCCGGCGGCCTGGCCCGACTGGCCGGGACCAGGCTCGAGCTGACCCCGCGCGGCGAGGCGGTGCTGGCCGGGCCGTGCTACCCGGCCCTCGGCGCGCTCTGGGACCGCTGGCTGCGGAGCGTGTCGCAGGACGAGCTGACCCGGATCGAGGCGATCAGGGGCCAGCGGAGAACCGGCACCCTGACCGCGCCGGCCCGGCGCCGCGCCGCGGTGGCCGACGGGCTTGCCGCGCTCGCGCCCGGCGTCTGGGTCGAGGTCGACGCCCTGTTCGCCGTGCTGCGGGCGCAGCCGGCCCCGCTCGCGGTGGCCGCCAGCCCGCTGACCCAGTGGCGGCTCTACCTGACCGATCCGCGGCACGGATCGCTCGGCCTGGCCGGTCCGAGGGCGTGGAACGTCCTGGAGGGCCGGTACGCGCTGTGCGTGCTCTTCGAGTACGCGGCCACCCTCGGCGTGGTGGACGTCGCCTACACCGCCGCATGGGGCGCCCGTGCCGACTACCGCGGGCTGCGGGGCGCGGACGGGTTCGACAGCCTGTCCCGCTACGACGGCCTGGCCGCTGTCCGGGTCAACGACCTGGGCGCGGCCATCCTGCACGATCCCGGCGCCCTGTCCGCCCTCGGTCTCCCAGTGCCCAGGCGGATTCCCCTATAGCTCAGCCGTCTAATCCGTCACGATCGTGCATGCTCTCATAGAGGGAGAGCCACGAATCCTCGGGAGGCATGATGAAACGGACCTGGCTGGCCCTGGCGGCTGGCCTGGCGCTGGTACTGACGAGCGCCGGGACCGCCAGCGCCACCGCGCGGCTGCCGGCCGGTGACGCGCCGCCCGGGTTCTGGTGGGGCACCGACAGCTTCAATGTCTCCGTGCCGGGCAAGGCACCGTACAGCATGCCGTTCCTCGGTGGCGCCTACGGCGGCTACATCGGGATGACCGGGAACTGGGCCTACTGGCAGGGCTGCAGCGGCCAGGAACACTTCATCGCCTACTCGTCGACCAACGCCGCGCAGGCGCACACCAACTTCGTGACCTACCACAAGGGCGTCGGCCGCGGCGCGTACTGGTTCATGGGCGGCCCCGGGGTCGACCCGCACTGGAACGGGACGGCCGCCGAGGCCTACAAGTGGGGCGCGCAGCAGGCGTCCCGCGCCCTGATCGACATCGCCAACGGAGGCGGCATCGACTACCCGGTCGTCTGGATGGACATCGAGATACCCGGCATCGGGCCCGCCACCGACAACGGCTGGAACACCGTGTACACCACGCCGTGCAGCGGCAAGGTGAAGCAGCAGCACATCCTGGCGAGCATCGACCGAGCGGACTTCAACGGCTTCTACGACTACGTCACCGCGCACTCCAAGTACCGGCCGGGTGTCTACTCCGCCGTCGTGGTGTGGAACTCGGTCTTCGGCGGCAACAGCGCCAGCCCGGGCAGCCCCGGCTACATCCCGAATACCGACGAGTGGACGTACGAGCCGGAGACCACCAACTACAAGGGCAACTTCCCGACCGGCTTCTGCCTGAAGTCGGGCGGGTGCGCGCAGTTCTTCGGCGGCGTCACCCGGTCGAGCAGCCACGCCCTCATGTGGCAGTGGTCCGGCGGCGGCGGGCAGACCAACGGCATCGGCGGCTTCAACGGCGACCTCGACCAGATCGACGGCGCCCGCCACCCCTAAGGGTGACGACCAGGGACGCTTAGCCGGCGATCAGGGGCTCGAGGAGGATGTCCGGCTGCTCCCGCTGCACCTGGGCGAGCCGCCACTTATCGCTGAACAGGGCGAGCAGGGTGCCGTCGTGGCGCCGGGCCAGTACCTCGACCGCGCGCTGGCCCGCCAGCGCCCTGGCTCCGTCAGGATCGGTCCGGCGGGCCATCGAGTAGTCCAGGTGGTCGAGGTCGGCCCGGGCGCCGAACTCGTGCTGAAGCCGGTGCAGCACCACGTCGAACTGCAGCGGCCCGACGGCGGCCAGCACCGGCGCCTGGTCGCCGCGCAGATCGGAGGCGAGCACCTGGACCACGCCCTCGGTGTCGAGCTGCTCGATGCCGCGGCGAAACTGCTTGGCCCTGCCGGCCTCCTTGCCGCGCACCACGGCGAAGTGCTCGGGCGCGAAGCTCGGGATGGGCGGGAACTCCACCGGGACCTCGCCCGCGTACAGCGTGTCGCCCGGACGCAGCGCGGTGGCGTTGACCAGGCCGATCACGTCGCCGGGGAAGGCCTCCTCGACGGTCTCCCGGTCCTGCCCGAACATGGACTGGGCGTACTTGGTGGCGAACGGGCGCCCGGTCGCGGCGTGGGTCAGCACCATGCCGCGCTCGAACCGGCCCGAGCACACCCGGACGAATGCCATCCGGTCCCGGTGCGCCGGGTCCATGTTGGCCTGCACCTTGAACACCAGGCCGGAGAACGGCGCGTCGACCGGCCTGGGCTCGTCCTTGACGTCCTCCCGCGCGGACGGCGGGGGAGCGTACGAGATCACCGCGTCGAGCAGGCGGCGCACCCCGAAGTTCGGCAGCGCCGCGCCGAACAGCACCGGGCTGGTCACGCCGGCCAGGAAGGACTCCATGTCGACCCCGGGGCCGTACACCTCGTCGAGCAGCGCCAGTTCCTCCTGTGCCGCGTCGTACGCGGCACCGTCGCGGGCCTGCGCCGCCGCGTCGTCCAGGATCGTCTCCAGCGCCCGCCCGGCCCCGCCCGGAGTCCGCTCGAACGTGACGTACTCCCCGGTGGCCCGCTCGACCAGGCCGCGGAAGTCACCGGCCACCCCGACCGGCCAGTTCACCGGGGCCGGGTGCAGGCCGATCCGCTGCTCGATCTCGTCGAGCAGCTCGAGCGGCTCCCGGCCGGGCCGGTCCCACTTGTTCACGAACGTGATCACCGGCACGCCCCGGCTGCGGCACACGTCGAACAGCTTCAGCGTCTGCGGCTCCAGGCCCTTGGCCGAGTCCAGCAGCATGATCGCGCAGTCCACCGCCGACAGCACCCGGTACGTGTCCTCGGAGAAGTCGGCGTGACCGGGCGTGTCCAGCAGGTTGAGCACCGTGCCGCGGTAGTCGAAGCGCAGGGCCGCCGAGGTGATCGAGATACCCCGGGCGCGCTCCATCGCCATCCAGTCCGATGTCACACCGCGCCGGCCGGCCTTGCCGTGCACCGCGCCCGCCTGGGTGATCGCCGACGCGTGCAGGGCCAGCGCCTCGGTCAGAGTCGACTTGCCCGCATCCGGATGGCTGATCACCGCGAAGGCCCGGCGCCTACCCGCTTCAGCCAGCACCTTCATGTCGGCAGCGCGCGGGGGTGCCCCCGTTTCCGCCATAGTCATTTCTCTTAGGATACTGGGTCCGTGGACCGCATCCTGACGATCCCGAACGCGATCAGCGCCCTCCGGCTGGCCGGTGTCCCGGTCTTCCTGTGGCTTGTGCTCGGGCCGCAGACCGCGACCGCCGACGGCTGGGCGGTCGCCCTGCTCATCGTGGCCGGCCTGTCCGACTGGCTGGACGGCAAGATCGCCCGCGCGCTGAACCAGACCAGCCGATTGGGCCAGGTGCTCGATCCGGCCGCGGACCGGCTGTACATCGCGGCCACCATCGTGGCGCTGGGCGTGCGGGCCATTATCCCGTGGTGGCTGGTCGGCGTCCTGGCGCTGCGCGAGCTGACGGTCGGTGTCGCCCTGTTCGTGCTGCGACGGCGGGCCGGGATCAGCACCCTGCAGGTCAGCTTCGTCGGCAAGGCCGCCACGCTTTGCCTGCTTTATGCTTTCCCCTTGCTGTTCCTTGGCGATCACCCCGGCTGGGGAGGGACGCTCGCCCGGGTACTAGGCTGGGCTTTCGCGACCTGGGGAACCGCCCTGTACTGGTGGGCCGCGATGCTGTACCTGGTCCAGGTCAGGAGCCTGGTCAGCGACACCGCGAGTTCGTTAGGCAACAAGGCGCGTCCTTGATTCCGCCCGTGACGGGGTGCACATAATGGCGGAAACCGGGAAGGAGCCGCAAAGCCATTGAAGGCCGTCGTCATGGCAGGGGGCGAGGGGACGCGGCTGCGGCCGATGACCGCGAACCAGCCCAAGCCGCTGCTGCCCGTGGCCAACCGCCCGATCATGGAGCACGTGCTGCGGCTGCTCAGGCGGCACGGCTTCGACGAGACCGTGGTGACCGTCCAGTTCCTCGCCGCCCTCGTCCGGAACTACTTCGGTGACGGCGAGGAGTTCGGCATGAGCCTGCAGTACGCCACCGAGGAGATGCCGCTGGGCACCGCGGGCAGCGTGCGGAACGCGGAGGACGCACTGCGGGACGAGCCGTTCCTGGTCATCTCCGGCGACGCGCTCACCGACATGGACCTTACCGGTCTGGTCCGCTTCCACAAGGACAAGGGCGCGCTGGTCACGGTGGCGCTGGCCAAGGTGCCGAACCCGCTGGAGTTCGGCATCGTGATCACCGAGGAGGACGGCCAGATCCAGCGGTTCCTGGAGAAGCCGACCTGGGGCCAGGTGTTCTCGGACACGGTGAACACCGGGCTCTACGTGATGGAACCCGAGGTGCTCGCGGAGGTCCCGCCGGGCCAGGTGGTGGACTGGTCCGCCGACGTCTTCCCCAAGCTGCTCGACCGCGGGGCCCCGCTCTACGGCTACGTCTCGGATAGCTACTGGGAGGACGTCGGCACCCACGAGAGTTACCTGAAGGCCCAGGCCGACGTGCTGGCCGGGCGGGTGCAGACCGACATCGCGGGCTTCGAGGTCTCGCCGGGCGTCTGGGTCGCCGAGGGCGCCGAGGTCGATACCGACGCGGTGCTCACCGGCCCGCTGTGCATCGGCGACTACGCCAAGATCGAGGCCGGCGCGCACCTGCGCGAGTACACCGTGATCGGCAGCAACGTGGTGGTCAAGGAGGGCGCGTTCCTGCACCGGGCCGTGGTGCACAACAACGTCTACATCGGCCAGGGCGTCACCCTGCGCGGCTGCGTGATCGGGAAGAACACCGACGTGATGCGGCTGGCCAGGATCGAGGAGGCCGCCGTCGTCGGGGACGAGTGCGTGATCGAGCCGGAGGCCTACCTGTCCGCCGAGGTCAAGGTCTACCCGTTCAAGACCATCGAGGCGGGCGCGGTCGTCAACACCAGCGTGATCTGGGAGTCCAGGGGGCAGCGCACCCTGTTCGGCCCGCGCGGCGTGTCCGGCCTGGTCAACGTCGAGGTCACCCCCGAGCTCGCGGTCCGGCTGGCCAGCGCCTACGCCACCATGCTGCGCAAGGGCTCCACCGTCACCACCTCGCGGGACGTGTCCCGGGCCGCCCGCGCGCTCAAGCGGGCGGTGCAGGGCGCGCTCAACGCCAGCGCGATCAACGTCGTGGACCTGGAGTCCCAGCCGCTCCCGGTGGCCAGGTTCGAGACCGCCCGCGACCACTACAGCGGCGGCATCGCGCTGCGCACCACGCCCGGCGACCCGCAGTCGGTCGACATTATCTTCCTGGACGAGCGCGGCGCCGAGCTGTCCCAGGCCGACCAGCGCAAGCTGCAGCGGGTGTTCTCCCGGCAGGAGTTCCGGCGGGCTTTCCCCGGCGAGATCGCCGAGCTCAGCTACCCGCCCCGGGTGGTCGAGTCCTACACCCACGAGCTGCTGCGGTGCATCGACATGAGCGGCGTCCGCGAGGCCGGGCTGAAGGTGGTGGCGGACTGCGCGGGCGGTACCGCGTCGCTGGTGCTGCCCAGCCTGCTCGGCACGATCGGGGTCGAGGTGCACACCCTGAACAACCGGCTGGACGAGGTCTCGCCCACCGAGACCACCGCGCAGCAGCGCGCCGGGCTGCAGCGGCTGGCCGACGTGGTGTCCTCGTCCCGGGCCGCGTTCGGCGTCAGGTTCGACCCGGTGGGCGAGCGGATCCAGCTCGTGGACGAGAAGGGCGAGCTGGTCAGCGAGGACCGGGCCCTGCTGGCCGTGCTCGACCTGGTCGCGGCCGAACGCAAGCAGGGGCGCGTGGCGCTCCCGGTGACCACCACCCGGGTGGCCGAGCAGGTCTGCCGGTTCCACGGCGTCCAGGTGGAGTGGACGCCGACCTCGATGCACGCGCTGACCCTGGCCGCGGCCCAGGACGACGTGATCTTCGCGGCCGACGGCCACGGCGGGTTCGTGGTGCCCGAGTGCGCGCGGACCATCGACGGCATCGCGGCCTTCGTCCTGCTGCTCGGCCTGGTCGCGCGGACCCGGCTGACGCTGAGCCAGATCGACGCCAGGATCCCGGTCGCGCACCTGCTCAGGCGCTCGGTGCCGACGCCCTGGGCGGCCAAGGGCGGGGTCATGCGCACGGTCATGGAGGCCGCGGGCGACCACGAGATAGACACCACCGACGGCGTGCGCGTGACCGAGCGGGACCGAGGCTGGGTGCTGGTGCTGCCCGACCCGGCGGACGCCGTCACGCACCTGTGGGCCGAAGGGAACGACGCCGACGCCGCTCAGCTGCTGCTCGACGAGTGGGCCGCGGTGGTGGAGCGGGCCGGGCACTAGCGCAGCGGAGCTGGCGGTTACCTCCAAGTGTCGCGATACTGC
>DAIOWL010000035.1:0-13596 GCA_036758545.1 Streptosporangiaceae bacterium
CACCGCCGCTGGGGCGAGAGCTCGTGGCTGAATTACTGGCAGGGCCGGGACGAGAACCTGTGGGCTCGTGAGGCCGGCGGCGCCGACGGTACCGGCGATACTGGCGACGACCGCGTCCCTCACCACCAGCCTGCCCTGGGGGGTTCATGAGCCTGCGTGACCGCCTGACGGCGGGCAGCTTCGCGGTGACGGCGGAGATCAGCCCGCCGCGCGGGGCCAGCACGGACCCGATCACCGCCACCGCCGCCCTGCTGCGGGACTGGGTCGACGCGGTCAACGTCACCGACAACCAGGGCTCCAACGTCCGGCTGGCCAGCTGGGCCGGCAGCCTGGCCGCGCTGCAAGCCGGGCTGGAGCCGGTCATGCAGATGACCTGCCGGGACCGTAACCGCATCGCGCTACAGTCCGATCTATTGGGCGCGTCGGCCCTCGGCATCAGGAACATCCTGGTGATGACCGGCGACCACCCCAAGTTCGGCGACCACCCGGAGGCCAAGCCGGTCTTCGACCTGGACAGCGTGCAGCTGCTCTGGACGCTGCGGCACATGCGGGACCAGGGCGCCGTGCTGACCGGACGGGCGCTGAAGCCGCCCCCGGACTGCTTCCTCGGCGCGGTGGAGAACCCCTCCGCCCCGCCGGCCGAGTTCCGGGCCGAACGGCTCGGCAAGAAGATCGCCGCGGGCGCGCAGTTCGTGCAGACCCAGTTCGTCTTCGACGTCGCCGCGTTCGCCCAGTGGATGGCGCAGGTCCGTGACCTCGGCCTGCACGAGCAGTGCTACATCCTGCCCGGCGTCGGCGCGGTCAGGTCCCGCAACGCGCTCGACTACATGCGGGACAAGGTGCCCGGGGTGTTCGTGCCCGACGACGTGTACCGCAGGCTGCGCGCGGTGCCGGCGGACCAGACCGCCGCCGAGGGCGCGCGGCTCGCGGCCGAGACCATCCAGCAGCTGAGCGCGATCGAGGGCGTGGCCGGGGTCCACCTGCTGGTGGCCGGGAACGAGCAGGCCGTCCCCGGCATCCTGGACAGCACCGGCGTCCGGGCGGAGCGCCATGGAAGTTGACCTGAGGCCGGTCAGGAAGCTGCGGGAATCCGCGGCGGCCCGGTCCGCGCTAGGCCCGATCATGGAGGCGGTCTGCGCCTCGCCCGCCGACCTGGGCCGGCTGCGCGTGGTCTGCGACTGGATCCAGTACAAGCAGAACTTCCGCGAGGCCGTCGTCAGCAGGCCGGTCGCGGACCCGGCGGACACCGCGGACACCGAGGTAGAGATCGCCTTCGACCTGCGCCGTTGCGCGGATATTGACCCAGAGAACCTGACCGCGCACGTCAAGCAGGCCCTCGCGGACAGGCAGCCCGGCCTGCCCCTGGAGCCGTGGGTGCCCGGCCGGGACAGCTGCATCTGGCGGTTCAACCAGCTCTACTGGCAGGCGCTGACGCACTGGGAGGTGGCCACCGGCCGGGAGTACGAGCAGTCCCTGCCCGGCGGCGAGAGCGACGCGCGGAACACCGAGGCCGCCCGGGAGCTCATCCTGGAGCTGTTCCGGATCTGGGACGAGCTCGACGCCCGCCGCGCGCTGCCCGAGGAGCTGTACGTGCTCGAGCTCGGCGTGGGCAACGGCAACCAGGCCCGCACCTGGCTGGACGAGTTCCTCCAGCTCGACCGCAGGCACGGGCGCGAGTACTACCACCGGCTCCGCTACCTGATGGGCGACTACTCCCCGCACGTCCTCGACCGCGCCAGGCAGGCCGTGGCCCACCACGCCGAACGGGTCAGCGCGCTGGTGGTGGAGGCCACCCGGCCGTCCGTCACCCTCGGCTTCCTGGCCGGCAAGGCCTTCCTCGCCTACATCTCCAACGTCTACGACAACCTCCCCACCGACGAGCTGGCCTGCATTCACGGGCGCACCTACCAGGTCGAGACGCAGGCCTTCCTGACCGAGGACGACGCCGGACAGATCGCGGAGCGGTTCGGCGCCAGCCGGGACGAGCTGGCGAAACTCATCGACCGGCTGCTGCGCATCGGTCCCGAGCTGCTCAGCGAGTCCTCGCCCGGCCAGTTCCCCGACCCGGGCCAGGCGGTCGCGTTCTGGCGCGCCACCTGGGAGGCGCTCAGGCTCCGCGAACGCTACGTCCCGCTGGAGGGCCTGGACAGGTACCAGATCACCCCCTCGCTGACCGGCGAGATCCTCAGGCCGCTGATCGAAGGGCAGGGTGACGTCCGGATGCACGTCAGCAACGGGGCGCTCGGCAGCTTCACCGGGACGCTGCCGCTGCTGCACCCGTTCGGCCGGATCCAGTGCCACGACCTGTTCCTGACCGGCAGCCAGCAGTACCGGACCGGGTTCTACGGCCCGGGCAAATACGACGGGTCCGTGGTCAACTGGGTGAACGGCCCGCTGCTCCAGCTGATCGCGAGCCGCCGCGGGTTCGGGGTCGAGTTCACGCCGTTCCGGCAGCGGCCAGGCTCCAACATCACCACGCTGACCGCCCAGGCCAGGGACTAAGGGACTGAGAGCCATGGAGCCGATGAACACCGTGCTGCTGCCGACGACCGTGGTGGGCTCCTACTCCGTGCCGGAGTGGCTGGAGCGGCTGAAGACCGAGTACTACCAGCGCCGGATCAGCGCGCAGCACCTGGCCGAGATCCACGAGGTGGCCATCAAGGCGGCGGTCAAGGACCAGGAGCTGGCCGGCATCGACATCGTGTCCGACGGCGAGCTGCGCCGGGACAACGACGTGGACTACTTCCTGGCCCGGATCCCCGGGGTGAACATCCCGCAGCGGGCCAAGACCGACTACTTCGACTACTACGACGCCGAAGTCACCCGCCCGCTGCCCGAACTTCCCGAAGAACCGGGTCCCGGCCTGGCCCTGGCCGACGACTTCCGCTTCACCCGGCAGCTGACGAACAAGCCGATCAAGTTCTCCTTCACCGGGCCGTTCTCGCTGTCCCGGCGGATCCGCGACGACGCGTACTCCGAGCCGGGCGACCTGGTCCGCGCGCTGGCCCGCCGGCTCAACGCCGAAGCCCGCGAGCTGGCCAAGGCCGGGGCCGAACTCCTCCAGATTGACGAGCCGTTCCTGGCCGGCTACCCGGATCAGGTCGAGCTGGCGATCGAGGCGGTGAACATCGTCACCGAGGGCGTAACCGCCTCCTGGGCGCTGCACGTGTGCTACGGCAACCGCTACGCGCGGCCGTCCTGGGAGGGGCACTACGACTTCCTGTTCCCAGCGGTCAAGGCCGCCCGGGTGGACCAGGTCGTCCTGGAGTTCGCCCGCAAGGGCCTGGACGACCTGCGGCTGATCCGGCAGCACGGCTGGGACAAGTGGCTCGGCCTGGGGGTCATCGACGTCAAGAACCCCGAGGTCGAGGCGGCCGAACTGGTCGCGTCCCGGATCAGGCGCGCGCTGGAGTACGTCCCGGCCGAACGCCTGATGATCAACCCAGATTGCGGGCTGCGCCACCTCGCGCCCGACGTGGCCCGGCAGAAGCTGCACGCCATGGTGGCGGGCGTCGCCCTGGTCCGAGCAGAGCTACCCGGAGGACAGACATCATGAGCACCGAGAGCGGGTTCCTTTTCACCTCCGAATCCGTGACCGAAGGCCATCCGGACAAGGTGGCCGACCAGATCTCCGACGCGATCGTCGACGCCGCGCTGGCCGCCGACCCGGAGTCCCGGGTGGCGGTCGAGACCCTGCTCACCACCGGCCTGGTGGTGCTGGCCGGGGAGATCACCACCAAGGCGGTGCTGGACTTCGCCGCCATCGCCCGCGAGGTGATCTGCGACATCGGCTACGACACCGGCGATTTCGGCTTCGACGGCAACGCGGTCGGCGTGATCACCGCGCTGGACCGGCAGTCGCCCGATATCGCCCGCGGCGTGGACGAGTCCCACGACACGCGCAACCTGGGCAGCACCGACCCGTTCGACTCCGCGGGAGCGGGTGACCAGGGCATGATGTTCGGCTACGCGACCAGCGAGACACCCGAGCTGATGCCGATGCCGATCGTGCTCGCGCACAAGCTGGCCCGGCGGCTCGCGCAGGTGCGGCGCGAGGGGCTGCTGCCGTACCTGCGGCCGGACGGCAAGACCCAGGTGACGGTGCGCTACGACGCGGACGGCAGGCCGGCCGGGGTGGAGAAGGTGCTCATCTCCACCCAGCACGAGGACGGGGTGGAGGCCAAGCTGCCCGACGCGCTGTGGGACCAGGTGGTGACGCAGGCGCTGCCGCCGGAACTGTACAATCCGACGGCGCTGCGCGCGGAGTTTTACGTCAACCCGACCGGCCGCTTCGTCATCGGCGGACCGGTCGGCGACACCGGCCTGACCGGCCGCAAGATCATCGTGGACACCTACGGCGGGTTCGCCAGGCACGGCGGCGGCGCCTTCTCCGGCAAGGACCCGTCCAAGGTAGACCGGTCGGCCTGCTACGCGGCGCGGCACGTGGCCAAGAACATCGTGGCCGCCGGGCTCGCCGACCGGGCCGAAGTCCAGGTGGCCTACGCGATCGGGATCGCCCGGCCGCTGTCGCTGCTGATCGAGACCTTCGGCACCGAGAAGATCGACCGGGCCACGATCGCGGGCCTGGTCCGCGACCACTTCGACCTGCGGCCGGCCGCCCTGGTGGAGAACCTGAACCTGCGCAGGCCCATCTACAGGCAGACCGCCGCCTACGGCCACTTCGGCCGCGACGAATCGGGCTTCACCTGGGAGAACACCGATAAGGCCGCCGCCCTCCGCACGGCGGCGGGTCTCGGCTGAGGTCCGCTGCTCCAGCCGGGCCCGTAAACCCCCTCATGCACCACCCCGGGCCCGGCTGGTTCCTTTCCCTATGCCCCCGGCCCGGCCCGTTCGGAGTCCTTGTGGCCGGGACACCGAATCGAGCGGGCGTTTTTGGGCGCGGTGTCATTGTCCGGGGGGATCGGCCGTGGGAATCTCCGCATTAGCGTGCGGTAATGGCCAGCTGCCCCTGTATTCACGCTGGTCAGGGCGGCCGCGGAGAGGGGTCGCAGGTGCTGGCCGCAGTGACCAGATCACCCGGCGAGATGGTGGTCGGGGACGTTTCCGGACCGGACCGCGCCCGCGCCGGTTACGTTATCGTGCGACCCGAACGGGTGGGTATCTGCGGCTCCGACTTCCACCTGTTTTCCGGCGATGTGGGCGCGCTCTCCGGAAGCCGCGACTTCTACCCGCGGATCCAGGGCCACGAGGTGTCCGCGATCGTGGAGGACCCGGGGGACAGCGAGACGAGCGCCGGCGATCGGGTCGCGCTCTGGCCCCTGCTGCCGTGCGGCCGCTGCTATCCCTGCCGCATCGGGCGGCCCAACGCCTGCCCGGCCTTCCGCCTGGTCGGCGTGCACCTCGACGGCGGCCTGGCCGAACGGCTCGAGGTCCCGGCCGGCCTGGTCTTCGGGGCCGGCGACCTGGATCCTGACAGCGCGTGCTTCGTCGAGCCCGCCTCGGTGGCCGTGCACGCGCTGGCCCGCGGCCGGCTGCAGGCCGGCGAGCAGGTAGTGGTGTTCGGCGCGGGCCCGATCGGCCTGGCCACGCTGGTCGCCGCCGTCCACGCCGGCGCGCGGGTGCTGTCGGTCGACCCGCTGGCCGGCCGCCGCGACCTGGCCAAGCGCCTCGGCGCCGAGATCGTAGCCTGGGGATCGCCGGACGACCTGGCCGCGCAGGCCCGCGAGTGGACCGGCGGCGAGGGGCCGCCGCTCGCCGTCGAGACCAGCGGCGAGGCCGGCCTGCTGGCCCAGGCGGCCGAGATGGTGGCGCAGGCCGGCCGGGTCGTGGTCGTCAGCCTGTCCTCGGGAACGGCGCCGCTGCGGTCGGGAGCCTTCCCGGAAAAGGAAATTGACGTCCTCGGCTCGAGCTGCGCCACCGCCGGTGATTTCGCTGCGGCGATACGCCTGGTCGCGGCCGGTCGTGCGGCCCTCGCCCCGGTCTTCTCGCACCATTTCCCGCTGGCCCGCGCGGCCGAGGCGTTCGCCTTCGCGATGAGCAGGCCGCCGGACGCCATCAAGATCGTCGTGACCGTGAATTGAGACACCCAACTCACCGCCCTGAGGGGGACAGATGAGAAGACGTATGTCCGCGCGAAGAACGATTCTGCTCACCGCGGCTCTCGCCCTGGCCGCGGCCGGCTGCAGCAGCAGTAGCAGCAGCACCGCCGGCGGCACCGGATCCACCCCGGCCGGCGGCTCGTCCAGCAGCGCCGGCGCCGCGACCGTCGACACGTCGAGTTGCGGCAGCAAGCCCGGCGTCAAGGCGACCGGTACCCCGATCCCGCTCGGCGCCATCGCCACCAACCAGCCGGGCACCTCGTTCACCGACATCCCGAACATGGCCAAGGCCTACTTCGACTGCGTGAACGCCAACGGCGGCATCAACGGCCATCCGATCAAGTACTACATCGCGACCGAGCAGACCAACCCGGCCCAGGTCGCGGCCGACGCCAAGCAGCTGGTGCAGACCAACAAGGTGCTCGGCATCGTCGGCAGCACCTCTCTCATCGAGTGCTCGATCAACAGTAGCTACTGGCAGAAGCTCGGCTTCTTCGTGATCGACTCCGGGATCGCGCCCGAGTGCTACTCGACCCCGAACAGCGCCGCGGTCAACATGGGCCCGCGGTACAGCTCGGACGGGGCTGTGCAGTACGCGCTCTCCCAGAATGTCTCCAAGATCGTCTTCGACCAGGCCAACGTCCCCGGTACCGGGTACGTCGCGGCCGGCCCGGCCGCGCTGGCCAAGAACAAGAACGTGCCGATCGTCCAGCTGACCGAGAACGTGCCGATCTCCGACGCCAGCTCGGTGGCGATCAAGGAAGTCAACGATGCGGGGCCGGGCGGCGCCGTGATACTCAACTTCACCCCGCCGCAGGCGCTGGTCATCCTGCAAGCGGCGGCGAAGCTCGGCCTGGAGAAGCGGGTCAAGCTATGGGGCTGCTCGACGCCGTGCAACACCGACTTCCTGGCCCAGTCGCTCGGGTCGAAGTGGAACGGCAAGCTGTTCGTCAACGCCGAGCTGACCCCGCCCGACGGCACCAGCACCACCGCGATGAACCTGTACAAGGCGATCCTCAAGCAGTACGGCACCTCGGTCCAGGGTGGCATCGGCAGCTTCAGCCAGATGGGCTTCACCGAGGCCGAGATCGCGGTGCACGCGCTGCAGTCGATCAGCGGGCCCTACACGGTGCAGAGCGTCAACGCCGCGTTCAAGGCGGTGAAGGACTTCAACACCGGCATGCTGTGCCAGCTGTGGACCTACGGCGACTACCCGCTGCACATCCCGAACAACGCCGACTACACCGTCACGCCGAAGGACGGCCAGATGACCACGTCCCAGGGCTGTACGCCGATCTCCGCGGTCGACCCGCAGATCGCGCAGTACCGGGGCGCGGCCGGCACCGCGGCCAACGCACCAGCATGACCCGGGAGCGGCGCTGGTTATGCCACCCTGGGAGAACTTCGAGCCGTTCATCGTGAGCGGCCTGGCCCTGGGCGGGGTGTACGCCCTGTCCGGGGTCGGGCTGGTCGTCCTGTACCGGGCCACCGGCGTGCTCTACCTGGCCTTCGGCGCGGTCGGCGCACTGGGCGCGCTGATCGCCTGGTCGCTGATCACCAAGGCCCATGCGCCCGGCTGGGTCGGCTGGCTGGCCTGCGTCGCCGTGGCCGCGGCGGTGACCTTCGGCTACGGGCTGCTGTTCGGCCCGGCCCTGGCCAAGCGGGATCCGCTGGTCAAGGCGGTGGCCACCATCGGGCTGACGCTCATCTTGTACGGCGCGATGGACCTGCTCTGGACGACCAGCGGCGGCCAGGCCCGCTCGCTCACCCTGCCCACCGACAACGGCGGCTTTACCGTGGGCACGGTCCAGGTCACCTGGACGCAGGTGATCGCGCTCGGCGCCGGGGTGGTGCTGACCGTGGCCACTTCCGCGTTCCTGCGCTACACCAAGCTCGGCACGGCCATGCGGGCGATGGCCAACGACCGGGAGATCACCGCCACCCTCGGCGTCCCGGTCCGCCGGGTGGAGGCGGCCGCCTGGCTGGGCTGCGGCGTGCTGGCCGGCATCGCCGGGCTGCTGCTGGCCGACCTCGTTGCGCTCGACGCCACCACGCTCACCTTCCTGGTCATCTCGTCGCTGGCCGCGGTGCTGGTCGCCCAGCTGCGCTCGATCCCGGTCACATTCGCCGCGGCGATCCTGGTCGGCCTGCTGCACGACCTGCTCACCCCGATCGTCGCGCTCACCAACTACCGCGACATGACCCCGTTCGTGATCGCCGTCATCGCCCTGCTCGTCATGTCCCGCCACCGGGTCATCGTCACCTCCCGCGAGGAGGCCTAGTGAGCGAGCCGGAGGGACACAGCGGCGCGGCCACGCTCGAGCGGGCCCGCCCGGCCCGGGCCAGTCGCAGGCCCACCCGCCCGCAGCTGGTCAAGTGGGGGATTACCGCAGCCCTGGTGCTGTTCGCGCTGCTCGCGCTGCCGGAGCTGATGAGCCTGTACTACGTCGACACGATGACGCAGGTCGCGGTGTACTCGATGGTCGCGGTGGCGCTCGGGGTGCTGGTCGGCCGGGTCGGCCTGGTCTCCCTGGGCCAGGTCGCGGTGCTGGCCATCGGCGCCTGGTCCGCCGCCCGGCTGCTGTTCGCCACCACCCAGCCGTACCCGCTGATCCTGCTCGAGGCGGGCCTGATCACGATGGTGGCCGGCGTGCTCATCGGGCTGCCCGCGCTGCGGCTGCGCGGCCTGTACCTGGCGCTGATCACGCTGATGCTGGCCGGCGGGATCACCGTGGTGCTGGCCACGGTGAACTTCCCGAACGGCGGCCACGGGTTCCTCGGCTACAACGGCAGCCTGCTGCACATCCCGCCGATCCGCCGGCCGAGCATCGCGGCCAGCGACCCGGCCTACTACCGCTTCTCGGTGATCATCGCGATCGTGATGTTCGCGCTGGTGCTGGCGCACATCAAGACCAAGCCGGGGCGGGCCTGGGCGGCGATCAGGCAGAGCGAGGCCGCCGCGCTGGCGGCCGGCATCAACACCACGCTGTACAAGCTGTGGGCGTTCGCGCTGGCCTCGTTCATCACCGGGGTGGCGGGCGGCGTGCTGGCCGGCGCGATCCACTACCTGTACTCGATCAACTTCCCCGCTCAGGACTCGATCACGCTGCTGGCCGTCGTGCTGATGGGCGGGGTGTACAACCTGTGGGGCGCGGTGGTGGCCGCGCTGCTCTACCAGTTCCTGCCCAGCCTGCTGAACAACTGGGGCGTGTCGGCCGACTGGCTGATCATCTTGTTCGGCATCGGGGTGCTGCAGGTGCTGACCACCGCGCCCGCCGGGCTGGCCGACCAGGTGCCCAGGGACCTGGCCCGGCTGCGTCATAGGCTGGGCCGTCGGCTGCGGAAGAGGGCGGCTGATGATTGAGGTCGAGAACCTGACCGTCCGGTTCGGCGGGGTCACCTCGCTGGACGCCATGAGCCTGACGTTCGAGCAGGGGACCTGCGGGCTCATCGGGCCGAACGGGGCGGGCAAGACCACGTTCTTCAACGTGCTGAGCGGCTTCGTCCGGCCGGCCGCGGGCAGCGTGCGGGCGTTCGGGGAAGACCTGCTGTCGATGGCCCACTTCCGCCGCGCCCGCTGGGGGCTGCGCCGGACGTTCCAGACCGAGCAGGCCATCGAGGAGCTGTCCGTGTTCGACAACGTGGCCATGGTGCACGAGCACTCCCGGCATCCGGGCTCGCGCCGCGGCGACGTGCTGGACGCGATCGCGTTCGCCGGCCTGGACGCCGACCCCGAGGCCAGGGTGCGCACGCTCGGGGCCGGCCAGCGCCGCCTGGTCGAGGTGGCGCGCGCCGTCGTCGGGCGGCCGCGGCTGGTGCTGCTGGACGAGCCCGCCGCCGGGCTGCCGGACGAGGAGACCAGGCACCTGGCCGAGGTGATCCGGCGCATCCCCGAGCACACCGGCGCCCTGGCCATCCTGGTCGACCACGACATGAGCCTGGTCTCGGCCTGCTGCGCCACCACGGCCGTGCTCGACTTCGGCAAGCTGATCGCGTCCGGCCCGACCGCCGCGGTGCTCCGCGACGACGCCGTGATCCGCGCCTACCTGGGGGTGGCATGAGCGACCCTCTGGAACTACGGGACCTCACCGTGGAGCGCGGCGGCCGCGCCGTGGTCAGGGACGTCTCGGTCGAGATCGCGGCCGGCCAGGTCACCGCCCTGCTGGGGCCGAACGGGGCGGGCAAGTCCACGCTGGTCCTGGCCGTCGGCGGCGTGCTGCGGCCGCGCTCAGGCACCGTGCTCCTGGACGGCGCGGACATCACCGGCCGCCGCCCGGAACGGATCCGGCAGGCGGGCGTCGCGATCGTGCCCGAGGGCCGCCGGCTGCTGCCCGACCTGACCGTCGAGGACAACCTGCGGGTGGCCAGCTACGCGCTGACCCGCGACCAGGCCCAGGCCGGCCGGGACCGGGTCCTCGAGCTGTTCCCCCAGCTCGGCCAGCGTCTCACCGCCGCCGCCCGGACCCTGTCCGGCGGCGAGCAGCAGATGGTCGTGCTGGCCCAGGCGCTGATCACGCAGCCCCGCTACCTGCTGATCGACGAGCTGTCCCTCGGCCTGGCCCCGGTCGTGGTCAGCCGGCTGATACCGGTCATCGCCGCGGTGGCCGAATCCGGCACCGGCGTGCTGCTGATCGAGCAGTTCGCCACCGTCGCGCTCGGCCTGGCCCAGCAGGCGCACATCATGGAGGGTGGCCGGATCCGCTTCTCCGGCCTGGCCCGCGAGCTGCGCGAACAGCCCGAGCTGCTCAGCTCGGCCTACCTTCTCCGCGGCAGCCCCACCGGAGACGCCGCCGGCCCCCTCCCCGGCAGCGCCTCCGGCCCCCTCCCCGGCGGCCCGGGCCCCGAGCCGATTCGATGAATGTGACTACCAGGCGGCCACCCCGATGTGCGGGGACCACGGGATGGGGGTGGACCGGCCGTCGTGCACGATCGCCGCCTTCGCGCCGGGCTGCTGATAGGTCAGGACCAGGACGCTGCCGTCGTCATTGGTGTAGAGGATCTGCTCGTAGTCGCCCAGCTTCCGCGCGTTGAGGTTGTTCAGCACGGCGATCTGCTGGCCGGTGGCGGTGGACCAGCTGACCAGGTGCTCGCGGATCGGGCCCTTCAGGTTGTTGCCGGCGAGCTGCTCGATGCCGAGCACGGTCCGGCCGTCCGGGGTGATGATGGCCCCGCGCCACTGGTTTATCGCCCTGACGCCGTCGGTCCAGGTGGCCACCGTCTTGCTGCTAGTCAGGATGTCAGAGCCCGCGGCGCGGGTATCCAGCAGCCGGACCGTATTACCCCAGATGAACGCGACGTGCTGGCTGTCCGCGGTCCAGGACACCGCGTCGGTGTTCACGCCAAACCAGAGCATGCCGCCGCCGTCGGGCACGCACGTGGCGCAGGTGCGGGTGCTCCAGGCCCGTTCGGTCCCGGTGGCCAGGTCGAACACGTTGAGCTTCTCGGCGAGCATCAGGCTGTCGCCGATCTCCGCGGCTAGGTGGGTTCCGTCCGGGGACAGGGCCATGTCGCGGATCCCGTACCCGGCGGGGACGTATCCGGCGGCCAGCGCGGTCAGGGTCATCCGGGCACCTGCCCGGGCATCCGGGTCGATGCGCAGCAGGAAGAAGCGCTGGGCGGGGAAGGGCGGCATGACGGAGGGTTCCGGGCCCTGCGCGGACAGCACGAACGTGCGGTGGTCGGCTGCGTCGGTCACCCCGGTGAACGACACGTACGGCTTGGGCGGGGTGATCCTGGCCAGGACCGCGCCGGTCTGGGTGGACCTGAGCTCGGCGGCGCTGTATGCCTCGGAGGAGGAGTCGAGCATGTTCTCGAGGTTGGATCGGGGCTTCTCGGTGGTGATCAGCGCCACGTAGTAGGCGGGGACGCTGTCCAGGCCGGCCTGCGGCCTGGCGGCGGGCTGATGCTTCAGGCTTCCGGCCACGGCCAGGGAGGCGCCGACGGCCGCGAGGACCAGGGCTGCGGCGGCTAGCGGCATGGCCCATGCGCCCCACCTGGCGTTCCGGCCGTCCCGGCTCGCCCGCGGCCGAGGGCTCAGGCGCAGTGGGGGCGCCTGCGCGGGGATCTCATCCGCCGTCTCGCGAAGTGCGGCACGGAGCTTGTCCTGCAGCGGAGTCATGATGTGCTCTCCAGCAGATGGCCGAGCGCCTTCAGCGCCCGGTGGGTGGCGGACCTGACCGTGCCCGGCCGGATGCCCATCACGCGAGCGATCTCCGGCTCAGGCAGGTCGAGATAGAAGCGCAGCACCAGGGCCTCGCGCTGACGGTCCGGCAGCTGGCGGACGGCGCGCATGACCTCCTCGCGCTCCTCGCGGCTGAGCACGGCGGCCTCGGCGGATCCCGATGGTGGCTGGTACTCGGTGACCCGGCGGCCGAGCGCGCGGCGGCGCAGGGCCGTCCGGCAGCCGTTCAGCACCGAGGATCGGACGTAGGGCAGCGCGCTGCTGGGGTCGGTGAGCCGGTCCCAGCGCCGGTACAGGCCGAAGAAGGCGTCCTGGACCACGTCCTCAGCCGCCGCCCGGTCGCCGAGCATGAGGTAGGCCAGACGGATCAGGCCCACGGCCTGGGCACGGTACAACGCCCCGACCGCCGCCTCGGCGCCACTTCCTGTGCTGGCGTCCATGGCCGGGTCGAGCCAGCCGAGGGCGGCGGAACCGGCTGGATCAACTGGCTCCATGTAAGTAGAGACGCTCAGGCCGTCCGATTGCTGCTTCGCGGCTAGGGGCGGATTTCATTAAAACCAGCTCCGGCACGCATCCGGGGTCGTCGCCCCTAGAGTCAGGGCCATGATCAATATCTGTTTCGCGGGCGTCACCGGGTGGACGGCGCCGCCCATCCTCGCCGCCATTGACGCTGCCGAGGACCTCACGCTGACCTCGGGCGTCTCACGGTCGGCGGCCGGGCAGGGCGCGGTCTACGCGACCGCCGCCGAGGCACTCGCCGCCGCGCCGGCCGACGTGCTGGTCGACTTCACCAGCGCCGCCGCGGTCCAGGGCAACGCGCGGGCCGCGATCGAGGCCGGGGTGCACGTGGTCATCGGCACCAGCGGCCTGACCGCCGGCGACTACGCCGAGATCGACCGGCTGGCCCGCGACCGGGGGGTCGGCGTGATCGCGGCCGGGAACTTCTCGGTCATGGCCGCCGTGCTGCGCCGCGCCGCCACGATGGCCGCGGAGCACATCGGCGCCTGGGAGATCATCGACTACGCCAGCGACACCAAGCCCGACGTGCCCAGCGGCACGGCGCGCGATCTCGCCGAGACGCTGGGCCAGGTCCGCGAGCCGGCCCGCGCCGTCCCGCTCGCCGACCTGGAGGGACCGGCCGAGGCACGCGGGGCGGAGGTCGGCGGGACCCGGGTCCATTCGGTCCGGCTGCCCGGCTTCGTGGTCAGCACCGAGGTGGTCTTCGCCGGGCCGGGGGAGCGGCTGGTCATGCGGCACGACCCGGGGCTGACCCCGGCCCCGTACGTCGCGGGCACCCTGCTGGCCGTGCGCCGCGTGGCCGACGCCGTCGGCGTCCGCCGCGGGCTCGACTCGCTC
>DAIOWL010000035.1:13696-16804 GCA_036758545.1 Streptosporangiaceae bacterium
GGCCGTGCGCCGCGTGGCCGACGCCGTCGGCGTCCGCCGCGGGCTCGACTCGCTCCTGTTCGGCGGACCTGCCTAGCCCCTGGAATGTATTTCTGAGGCCGATGCCCGCTCCGTTGAGGTAACAGGGTGGGGAGAGGCTATGACCTACGAGGCAGCGCACCACGTCCGGTCGGTCCTGGTGGGCGACCTGAGGCTGCCGCCGCCGGACGCGGCGGACCAGGCCCAGGTCGACCCGGGCGAGAAAGTCCCCATGCTGGTCGAGCTCAACTTGCGCTACCCGGGTGGGCTGGCCGAGGTCCGGCGGGCCTTCTACGCGTTGTGGGAGCAGTACGCCGAACGGGCCGGAGGGTCGTGGCCGGCCGAACCGGCGTCTGTCAGTCCGGTCCAGCCGCCCGTCCCGGCGGGGCTCGCACTGGTTGCGCCCAAGCTCTACCAGTGCGTCCTGTCCCGCGCCGACGCGCAGCAGATGGCCGGGCACGACCGCAGCTCCGCCCGGGAGAGCGGGCTTCCTCCGGTCATCTTCCGGATCTGGCCGGACTACACCCTGACGCCCCAGATCGACCGTTCGGCGCCGACCGTGAAGGTCGACGCGGCCTGGCGCTCCTACGACGCCCGCGGGCGAGGGATCGTCTGGGCCGTCATCGACAGCGGGATCGACGCCTGCCATCCGCACTTTTCAGCCCTCGAGCTGGCCAGGGAGGGCCGCGGGGATATGCCGCCGCAGGGCCTGACCAGTCAGCTGCACCGCGATTTCAGCTACCTGGTCAACCCGGACAGCCCGGCGCCGGCTGCTCCTGGCTCGGGCCTGTCCGACGAGAGCGGGCACGGCACCCACGTGGCCGGAATCATCGCCGGCTGCTCGCCCGATGGCTCCGTTCCGCTGGTCGCGGACTCGAAGGAAGCCGGGGACAGCGGGTACGTCCCGCGCACTCGCGTCGGCAAGCTGTCCGGCATGGCGCCGGCCTGCGAGCTGGTGAGCCTGAAGGTCATGCGCCGCAGCCCGCAGGGCACCTGGGTCACCTCCTCGGCCGCGGTCATCCGGGCCCTGACCTATCTGCGTACGGAGGTCAACGTCGACCCGGGCCTGCTGCGCGTGCACGGGGTCAATATGAGCCTGGGCTGCGAATGGCAGCCGGACCAGTACGCCGCGGGCCAGTCCCCGCTGTGCCAGGCCGTGAACCTCCTGGTCGCCTCCGGTGTCGTCGTGGTGGTGTCGGCGGGTAACTACGGGGCCAGCACGACCCGCGGAGACTCGGCCAGCACCTCGGCCATCATGGGATCGATCACCGAGCCCGCCCACGCGCGGGACTGCATCGCGGTGGGTTCGACGCACCGCGAGGCGCCCCATGCCTTCGGTGTCACCTGGACCTCCGGCAAGGGCCCGACCCTGGACGGCCGGATGAAGCCGGACGTGGTGGCGCCGGGCGAGTGGATCGCCTCGGCCGCCACCGGCCAGGTCCGCGCCAGCGCCGGTTTTGACCCGCCCGCAGCCGCCCCGGACCCGGCCAGCCTGCTGACCTACGCCGAACAGTCCGGCACGTCCATGGCCGCGCCGCACGTCTCCGGCGTCGTCGCCGCGTTCTTGTCCGCCCGGCCGGAGTTCATCGGCCGCCCGGAGCAGGTCAAGGACCTTCTCACGCAGAGCGCCACCGACCTGGGCCGCGAACGGTACGCACAGGGCGCCGGCCTGGTCGACCTCATGCGAATGCTCGCCAACGTCTGACAGAAAGGGCTACGGCCATGTCACCACTACCGACCGGCGAACCGGTCTGGGACCTCCAGTTCAACGAAGACGGCAAGCTGACGTCGCCCGCTCAGGGCAGCTTCCTGGCCGAGGTGGCCGCGGCGGGCGTCACCGACCTGTTCGCCTTCAGCCACGGATGGGGCACGTCGCAGAACAGCGCGCGCCAGCTGTACAACACGATGTTCCCGTTGATCCGCACCGCCGCGCACGGCCTGCCCGGGATCGGGAAGGTGGGCTTCGCCGGCATCTACTGGCCGTCGCTGTGGTTCCCGCCGACCCCGGCGACCCCTCCGCCCGCCGCTGGCGCTCAGCAGGCGGACGCCGGTGCCGTGGTGGACCTCAGCGCCGGGACCGCCGCGCTGTCGGGCGCCGACATCGCCGCGGCCCTGCAGCCCGGGTTCGCCGACCCGGCGCAGGCCGCTGCCATCACGCAGATCGGCCAGCTCATCGACGACGGCGAGAGCGCGGCCGGGGCGGCCGAGTCCGACGACGCCAAGCAGCAGCGACTCGAGCAGATCAGCCAGCTGATCCAGTCGCTGACGCCGCCGCCCGCGCCCGACGGCGAATTCGAGGACGCCGGCGAGACCGCGCTGCTGCTGACCGATGATCCCGCCGCGGACTACCAGGCGGCCGCGGACGCCTTCGGCAGCACGCCGTCGGCCGGCGCGCAGCAGGGCCTCGGCGACTGGTTCGGCAAGGCCATCGGCGGGGCCAAGGACGTCCTGCGGGTGTTCTCCTACAACACCATGAAGGCCCGCGCCGGGACCGTCGGCCGGAACGGCCTCGGGCCCCTGCTCGCCGCGCTGCACGCGCAGTCGCCCGGCGTCCGGGTGCACCTGATCGGGCACAGCTTCGGCGCCCGGCTCGTGTCCTTCGCGCTGTCCGGCGTCGGCGCGCCGGCCAGCAGCCCGGTCGCCTCGCTGGTTCTGCTCCAGGGCGCGTTCTCGCACTGGTCCTTCGCCCACGCCCAGGACAACCCGTTCGGCAGCCCCGGCGCCCTGAACGCCTACGCCGACCGCGTGCACGGTCCCATGGTGGCCACCCACACCGTCTACGACTGGGCCGTCGGCGTGTGGTACCCCAAGGCCTCCTTCCTGGCCCATCAGGATGCGGAGGCCGCCGTCGCCGACCGCTGGGGCGGCATGGGCTCCGACGGCTTCCAGGCCGTGAAGCCGGCCGAAGACCGCGCCATGCCCGCTCAGGGCGGCACCAGCTACGACCTCGCGCCCGGCACCTTCTACCGGATCGACGCCGCCAGCGTCATCAACGACACCAAGAACGAGCCGTTCTCCGGAGCGCACTCCGACATCAAGAAGCTCCCGGTGGCGCAGCTAGCCGCGGCCGCCGCGGCCGCCCACGCCTAG
>DAIOWL010000036.1:0-7415 GCA_036758545.1 Streptosporangiaceae bacterium
ACCCCGATTCGCCACGCGCCCGCCTCCGCAGCGAACGCCAGCAACGCTGGGGCCGCCCGAAACCTAAAGCTGCATAACCGAGCCGGTCAACGTTCGCGGCCAGCGCACTAGCGATGGCCGCGCAGGTCGTCCAGGAAGCTGCGGGCGGCGGAGACGGCGTCGGTGCCGCGGCGGTAGGCCTCCGCGGCGGTGCGGCCGGCGGTCCCGATCGGGCCGGGTACGCCCATGGCGGTGTCGATCAGCGGGTGGCCGGATTCCTCGACGACGCGGGTGCCGGGCGGGATGTGCGGGCGGAATCCGGCCGGGTCAGCGGTATCGCCGGGCTCCGTGGTGACGTCGTCCAGTTCCCACCATTCCGCGGGGGCGTCGCCGTCGTACGCGATCAGCCGGAGCAGGCTGCCGGTCTCCGCGTCCACGATCGCGTCGGCCGGGTAGAACATCGTCGGCCCCTCGTGCGCCGCACCGTCGCCGCGGGTCACCCGCAGGTGGTAGCCGCGGCGGCCGTGGTAGGTGATCTCCGCGCCGCCGGACAGCCGCTCGCCGAGCAGCCAGGACGAGCCGACCAGGCTCGCGATTTCGCCCGTCATCGGCCGCGCCGGCCCCACCCGGGCCCTGTTTTCGTGGATCCCCCAGTACTGCTCTCCGTCGCAGGCCACCACGAGCGGTCCGGGCTGGCCCTGCCAGGACGAGTAATCGAGGTAGTACAGCTCGGGGCCCCCGATACGCAGCTGGCCGGTCGATAGGGTCACCGTTTCGTTCCGGGCTAGCGTGTCGAGGAGATAGCCGACGCCGCCGTGTTCCGCCGCGCGGAACGTGCCGCGCACCTGGTTCAGAACCGCCGTCGTGTCGTTCCACCGCCGCACCGCAGCGCCGCGGACCTGAAGGTCGTCGCCGTCATACTGACCGCTGCGGTAGAGCAGGCTGAGCAGGTCGTCGGAGGGCAGTGGCCCGTCTCCGGGATCGAGCGGGCCCGGTTCGGGAGACGGCATCGCGGCCAGGAAGCTGCCCTCGGCGGCCGGACGGTGGCAGGGCAGGTGGGGTGCCAGCCGGAGCCAGGCCCCGAGGCCGCCCGCCGCCAGGTCGGCCGCGTTCACCGCCACCTGCCAGCCGAGCCCGCTCCGCCCGGGGGCATCCTCCGGATCCCGGACGGGGCGGCTGTCCGCGGGCGGCGCGAACCGGGCCGGGTCGTCCGCTTCCGGCGGGGTCATCGTCACGGTCGTCAGCTCGAAGAGGGTGAGCAGCTGGCCCTCGAACGTCTCCTCGCGGCGGAGCAGGATGCCGGTCTCGGCGTCTACGATCAGCTCGACGCGGTCGCAGGCGGGAGGGCGCAGGGTCGTCCCGGACCCCACGGCACCGTGCCGAGGCACGGCCGTCACGGCGATCGCCTCGCGGCCGCGGGCGGTGACCGGGCCGCCCACGTCCAGGGTGAACCGGGCGAGCAGGCCGGCCGGGCGGAACAGGGCCGGAACCGGCAGCCCCAGGCCGTTCTCGAAGTCGCGCGGCGGGAGCGGCGGCGGGTCCGGCGGCCGGAGCGTCCAGGCCTGCTCGCCGTCAGATCCGTCGGCGCGGCCACCGTGGTCGCCCTCGTACTCCAGGCGGTACCGCCGGCCGGGCGCGATCAGCAGGGCCGCGCGCCACCGGTGATAGACGTCCCGCTCGGCGTCCGGCTCCCGCTCCAAGTCCCGCATGCCGGGAGATCCGGGTCGGAACCCCATCCGCCGCATCGACTCCGCCCGGACCGCGTTTTCCCGGCGGCGGGCCAGGTCACCGTCCTGTTCGAAGCGCACCTCGGCGGACAGGGACAGGCGGGTCCAGTCGGCCCGGTAGAGCAACCCGATTACTTCTGGCAGGCCAGCCATGATGCACCATCCGAGGCGAGTCGGTGGCGGGAGGCGGGAACGCCAGCCCGTTCGGTCAAATTATGCCCTGTGCCGCCTCGGGACCCGCACGGCTTGTGGTGACGCACAGGGGGCAGTACCCGCCCCTATCAGGGGTGCAGCGATCCGCGATCCTTGCTGCCGCAGCGCGGATCACAACAGCAGTCACGCTAGACCCGCGGGAACAGGCCGGCAGGCGGAGCGTGTACACCAGCGGGATCACCCGCTCCTGGCCGGTACGCCTGCCTGGCGTGAACGGGTCGCGCCCGGCTCACGTGACGTCCTTGATGCCGCGCCGGATCAGCCACTAGTTCACCGGGTGGTGACAGACCCGATGGATGCCGGCCTGCATTACGGCGGATGGCCACCGGTCCAGCTTCACCGCGTCGTGGCGGTTCCGCATCGTCAAGGCAGGTAGTTCCGCGCGGGCACCCACCGCTACCGGCTGCCAGGGCATCCGGCTTGCGCGCAGGGTGTGATGGGATGGGTGTGTGGCTGCGACGGGCGGAGATTTCGTGCGTACGGCCGAGTGGCGGCGGGTCCGCGAGTGCATCGCCCGGGCCAGGGATGCGGGCGAAGACTGGGCCCTGGCGATGTTCTTGTCCTACCTGGCGACGACGGAGGAACTCGCCGGCGACTACGCGGCAGCCGCGGCGGCTCTCCGGGCCCGCGACGAGGTCGCCGGCTGGCATGACTGGCCGAAGCTTCCCGAGCATCTCCAGCCGCGCTGCGAGCTGCTGATCGCGGCAGGCGAGCTGGACGGTGCGATCGCCCTGGCCGATGAGCACCTCCCCGACCACGAAGGCGTCTCGGTCGTCGCACGCTTCTTCGGAGCCTGCGTGCGAGGCAAGGTCAGCGCGTGGCGAGGCGACGCCGCTGCCACGGTCCGGCATCTCGAGCTGGCCGCGAAGCTCGCCGATGAGAGCGACCGAGACGACCCGGGCGTACGGTACCGGCTGGATCCTCTGCTCGCCGAGGCGTACGTCACCGTCGGGCGGCAGGCGGAGGCGAGCCGGATCTCGGCCTGGCTGCGGGAGGTCGGCCTGCGACAGGACCGCCCCGCCCTGGTCGGCGACGCCAGCCGGGTCGACGCCCTGGCGTCCGCGATGACCGGCGACCTGGACGCCGCCGCGGAATCAGCACGGGCGGCCGTCGCGGCGCACGGGTTGTCGCCCCTGCGCCCGGAGCTGGCCGGCAGCCTGCTCGCGCTCGGCCGGATCGAACGACGGCGGAAGGCCCGCCGGGAGTCCCGCGCCGCCCTGCAACGCGCGCTGAACCTGGCCGCCGAGATGGGGCACCAGCCGTTGCTCGCCCAGATCGAGCAGGAACTGCCACGCGCGGTGGCGGCACGATCCAGTGCGGCGCTGACCGAGGCCGAGCAGCTTGTCGCCGACCAGATCGCCGGGGGTGCGACCAACCGCGAGGCGGCGACGGCGCTGTTTGTCAGCGTGCGGACCGTCGAGACGCACGTCGCGTCCATCAACCGCAAGCTGGGCGTCCGCACCCGTTCCGAGCTCAGGCGCGTCCTGGCCGGCCGTTCGGGCAGCTAGCGCGGCTCCGTAGTTTCTACGGATACCAGCGGCTGTGCCCGCAAAAAACATCCGTGTGCACACCCGATTCGCTGCAATCTTCCCGCGCCTAGCGTCAAGAGCGTTGCTGCAGAACCGATGTCCCAAGGAGTAATTTCATGCCTGCCGTACTGGCGCAAAGGCCAGCACCCATACTCACCCCCGACGACCCGGGCTGGGACGAAGCCCGCAGGGCCTGGAACCTCGCCGTGGACCAGCGGCCCGCGGCGGTCGCCGTGCCCGAGACGGCGCAGGACGTCGCCGCCGCGGTCAGGTTCGCCCGCGAGCGCGGCCTGCGGGTCGCGGGCCAGGGCACCGGCCACAACGCCGCCCCGATGGGACCCCTGACCGATACCGTGCTGATCAAGACCCACGCCATGCGGCGGGTCAGCATCGATCCCGCTGTCATGACCGCCCGGGCCGAAGCCGGGGTGCTGTGGCAGGAGGTCGTCGAGGCCGCTGCCAAGCACGGCCTGGCCGCGCTGGCCGGCTCCTCACCCGACGTCGGCGTGGTCGGCTATACCCTCGGCGGCGGGATGAGCTGGCTGGGCCGAACCTACGGGCTGTCGGCCAGCAACGTCGAGGCCTTCGAGGTCGTCCTGGCCGACGGCCGGCAGGTCCGTGCCGACGCCAGCAGCGAGCCCGACCTGTTCTGGGCATTGCGTGGCGGTGGCGGCAGCTTCGGCATCGTCACAGCCGTCGAACTGCGGCTGTTCCCCATCGCAGAGGTGTACGCCGGACTGCTGTGGTGGCCCGCCGACGCCGGCCGGCAGGTGCTGCAGGCCTGGCGCCAGCTGACCCAGAGCGGGCTGCCCGACCAGTTCACCACCACGGCCCGGCTGATGAACTTCCCGCCCATCCCAGACATCCCCGAGCAGCTGCGCGGACAGTCATTCGCCATCATCGACGTGATCCACCTGGGCTCGCCGGCTGAGGCGGACTCGCTGCTGGCCCCGTTGCGGGCGCTACGGCCAGTCACCGACACGATCGGCACGATCGGCGTGCAAGCCCTCGGCCACCTGCATATGGACCCGGACACCCCGGTACCGGCCGCGGGCGACGGGCTTCTGCTCGACAGCCTGCCCGCACAGGCCATCGACCAGATCGTCAACGTGGCAGGCCCGGGCACGTCCTCGCCGTTGCTGGCCGTCGAGTTGCGGCACCTCGGCGGCGAGTTGCGCCGCGCACGGCCACAGAGCGGCGCGCTCGCCGCGATCGAAGCCGACTACATGATCTTCGGCGGCGGCCTGGCGCCCACACCGGCGATGGCATCGGCGATCACCACGAGGGTCGCGGAGGTGAAGTCGGCACTGGCCCCCTGGGCAGCGACGCAGATGTACCTCAACTTCGCCGAGACCAGCCGCGACCCGGCCAGCTTCTGGAGCCCGCGAGCCTACGACAGGCTCCGCCGCATCAAGGCCGCCGTCGACCCCGGCAACATGATCCGCGCCAACCATCCCGTCCCGCCCGCCGGCTGATGCGTACCGCTCTGGAGATTCCCATGTCGCCCCTTGCCAGCGAGCTGTTCCGCACCGTGACCAGCGCAAACCCGAAGGTCGTCTGGGACGCGCTGACAGCCACCGGGTCCCCCCTCGGCTACCTGTACGGGATGACGGCCGAATCGGACTGGCAACCGGGCGCCACGCTGACGATGACCCTCGACGATCAGTGGCGCCTCACCGACGAGGTACTGGTCGCCGAGCGGCCCCGCCGGCTGTCCTACACGCTCGGCGATCGCCCCGGGGAACCGGCGGTGTACGTCAGCTGGGAGCTGCGCGCCATCGGCGACGCGACGATCATCCGCCTCTACGTCGACGAACCATTGCCGCAGGCCGACGTGACCGACGACCTCGAGGCCGCCTGGCTTCCGGTGCTTTCCGGCCTGGTCACGTGCCTCGACCGGTGCGCCCCTCCGCGGCCCGCAGCCAACCCCGAAACAAACAAGGGTCGGTGAGGCCGATCCGGACGGCATCGAGGTGCTCGCCGGGATCCGTGACATCGATCCCACGACGTCACGGGTGGCCGCGGTTCGCTGGGGTGAATGGGACATCGCGCGGCCCATCTTCTACGCCATCACGATGGGCCAGATCAACCACTGGGTGATGCGTCCGGTACAGAGCCCTGACGAAGAATTTCATCAGTCGGTCACGCGCTTCCTGAGCGAGTGGAGCAGCGAGCGCGGCGGCGGCTTCGAAGCGGTGCAGGTGATCGGGGAGCGGTGGTCCGCGCGGGCCGAGGAGCTTCGCGACACCTTCTCCCGGAACGGGATCCCGCTCGGCTTCTACGACGCCAGCACCGACCGGGGCCGCCAGATCCTCCGCGAGCTGGGGCTGGAGTCACCGGAACTGCCGGTGGTCGTACTGCGGTTCGGCGGCCAGCGGTCGGCCCTGGTCAACCCGCCGGATCTGGAGATCGCCGAAGCCTTTGGCCTGATGACTCCGATTCCCGCCGAGGAGGTCTTCGATGTCGCGGTGATCGGGGCTGGTCCGGCCGGGCTCGCCGCGGCGGTCTACGCCTCGTCCGAAGGGCTGCGGACCGTGGTGGTTGAACGGCAAGCCATCGGCGGTCAGGCGGGGACCAGCTCGATGATCCGCAACTACCCGGGGTTCGCCCAGGGCGTCAGCGGAGCCAGGCTCGCGGCCGAGAGCTACCAGCAGGCCTGGTTCTTCGGCACCACGTTCTTGTTCATGCGGCAGGTCGACAGCTTGTCCCGCGAGGAAGGTCTCTACCGGGTGCGGCTGTCCGACGGCGGTACGCTCACGGCGCGATCTGTGATCGTCACCAGCGGCGTTACCTACCGGCGGCTCGGCGTCCCGGTGCTGGAGGACCTGCAAGGCCGGGGAGTCTTCTACGGCGCAGGGGTCAGCGAGGCACCGGCGATGGCCGGCCGGAAGACCTTCGTCATCGGCGGCGGCAACTCCGCCGGGCAGGCCGCGATGCACCTGGCCAAGTGGGCCGAGCAGGTCACGGTCCTGGTACGAGCGGATTCCCTGGCCGCCAGCATGTCCGACTACCTCATCCGCGAGATCGACGCGGCGCCGAACATCGATGTCATTTACGGCGTGCAGGTAGTCGACGGCACCGGCACCGATCATCTCGAGTCGCTGGTGCTGGAGGACAGGCGGACCCGGACCCGGCGCGAGGTCGCGGCTGACGCCTTGTTCGTCCTCATCGGCTCCCAGCCGCGGACCGAATGGCTCGGCGAGGACCTCGCACGTGACCAGTGGGGTTTCGTTCTCACCGGGCCTGACGTGCTGAGCGAGCCGGGCGGCCGCTGGCGCGCCGGCCGCCCGCCGCTGCTGCACGAGACGAGCCTGCCGGGCGTGTTCGCCGCCGGTGACGTGCGCCGGGGGTCGGTCAAACGGGTCGCGTCCGCCGTCGGAGAAGGCGCGATCACCATTCCGATGGTGCACCGCTACCTGGATGGCATCGAGATACCAGAGAAGGCCGCGAGGTGACGCCGGTGAACAGAAACCCCGTCCGGCTGACTGAACCGGATACGCTGCCGGCGGTTGAGGGCGCCCCCAAGCCGCTGGTGCCCGGGATGCGCTGGCTCCTGCTCACCGCGGCCGTGCTGGTCCTGCTGGCCGGGTTCCAGCTGTTCGTGTTCACCGGGCGGACCGGCACCTTCTTTGCCTGGACGATCGCCAACCCGCTGGCCGCGGCGTTCCTGGGCGCCGGCTACTGGGCCAGCATGTCGATCGAGGCACTGTCCGGACGGCAGCGGGTGTGGGCCAATGCGCGGATCGCCGTGCCCGCCGTATTCGTCTTCACCGTTCTCACGCTGGCAGCCACCCTGATGCACCTGGGCCAGTTCCATCTCGGCGGTGAGTTCGCGACCGGAACGCGCATCGTCACGGTGGCGTGGATCGCTATCTACGTGCTGGTCCCGGCGCTGATGGTCATCGTTCTGGTGGTGCAGGCGCGCGCCGCGGGAGCGGATCCGCCCCGGTCGGCTACCCTGCCCGCC